>JBGQCE010000024.1:0-13610 GCA_041495185.1 Bradyrhizobium sp. | reverse complement strand
GACGGCATCGATGACAAGACCGCCGCCGCCATGATGCTGAAGGGCCTGACGACGCAATATCTGATCCGCCAGACCTACCGGGTCAAAGCCGGCGACACCATCCTGCTCCACGCCGCGGCCGGCGGCGTCGGCCTGATCCTCGGCCAATGGGCCAAGCATCTCGGCGCCACGGTCATCGGCACCGTCGGCAGCGATGAGAAGGCAAAGCTCGCCAAGGCTCATGGCTGCGCCCACACCATCGTCTACACGCGCGAGGATTTCGTCAAACGCGTCGATGAAATCACCGGGGGCAAGAAAGTGCCTGTGGTCTATGATTCCGTCGGCAAGGACACCTTCCTGAAATCGCTGGACTGCCTGGCGCCGCTCGGCGTTGCCGCGCTGTTCGGCCAGTCCTCCGGCAGCGTCGAGCCGCTTAACCTCGGCCTACTGGCGCAAAAGGGATCGCTCTACGTCACCCGTCCCACGCTCAACACCTATGCCGCCAAGCGCGAGAACCTCGTCGCCATGGCGAAAGAGCTGTTCGATGTCGTGAAATCCGGCGCGGTGAAGATCGAGGTGTATCAGACCTATCCGTTGAAGGACGCGGCAAAAGCGCATGCCGATCTCGCCGCGCGCAAGACCACGGGATCGACGGTTCTGACGGTCTGAGATTTGACGCTTTTTGAAACGCAAGGAGAGGCGGGCAGGATTTGCCCGCCGCTCACGCCTGTCCCTTGAAACTCATCAGGCGCCGGATCATCCGGATGTTGGCATAGTCCACCATCTTGCCATCGACCGTCACGGCGGCCTGACCGTTTCGTTCGGCCTCTTCCATCGCTGCGATCACGCGCTGGGCAAAAGCCAGTTCCTCGTCGGAGGGGATGAAGGCATCGCGCGTCGCCTCGATCTGGGTGGGATGGATGACCTGCTTGCCGTCGAAACCCATCGCGGCCGCTTTCCCCGCCGTTGCCGCGGTAGCGACCGCATCGCGGAAGGCGCCGCAGGGTCCGTCGATCGCGCGCAGGCCGAACGCGCGCGCCGCTACCAACAGGCGCATCATCGGATAGGCGAACAGATCGAGCGGTGTTTCCTTGTGCCCGTCCGCAGCACTTCCGACATGCTTGTATCCGGACGGTGACGCGCCGATCTCCGCACTACGCGCGCCGATCGATGCCGCGAAATCGCCGACGCCAAGATGCAGCGCGGTCACCAGACGGTCGGACGCCGCCAGCGCCTCCACGTTGACCAGCCCGCGCGCGGTTTCGATCAGCAATTCCATCTCGGCGGGTGCCTCGCGGGTCCCAGTGGCGTCGGTGATCCAGCGGCCGATTTTTGCAACGTCCGTCACGGCCTCGGCTTTGGGAACCATAAAAGCGTTGAGCCGTCGGATGCCGCCGAGGCGCCTTATCTCTTCTTGAATCGATGGACTGTCGATCGCATTCAACCTCACAGCGACGGTTTTCTGGCCCCAATCATGCGTGGCCAATGCCGTTGCTGCTGCCTCCAATGCAGTGGCTTTCTCGCTGGGCGGCACCGCGTCTTCGAGATCCAGGAACACGGCGTCGGCGACTGAAGCCGCCGCGTTTTGCACGAGGCGTGAGCGATGCGCCGGGACGGCGAGATAAGTTCGGGTCAATCGCGGAGTTGTCATGACCCGGTTTTTTCCAGCAGGCCGAGTTCGGCCAGGATCGCGTCGGTATGCTCGCCGACCGCGGGAATATTGCCCATGACGGGGGTAACGCCCGGAATCGTGATCGCAGGCAGAAAGCTCATCAACGGTCCGTTTGGCGATCCCACCTTGCGAACGCGATCGCGCGCATGAAGCTGCGGATGCCTGAGGAACGCTTCGACGGTATTCATATCGGCATTCGCGATGGCCGCGTCGTCGAGCCGCTGCAACACCTGCTCGGCCGAGAACCTTTCGAATTTATGCTCGATCAAGGCCTCCAGGACATCGCGGTTTTGCATGCGCTGCGGGTTGGAGCAGAAGCGCGGGTCGCCCGCCAACGCCGCATCCTCCAGCACCTGCGCGCAGAGCGCGGTCCATTCCCGCTCGTTCTGAATGCCGAAAAACACCACGCGCCCGTCGCCGCATCGAAACGGACCGTAGGGGGCGATGGTGGCGTGACGCGTGCCGGTGCGGACCAGCGGTTTGCCGGCGCCGTCGGTGTAATAGGCGGGATAGCTCATCCATTCCGTCATGGAATCGAATAGCGAGACCTCGAACGCCATGCCCTTGCCGGTGCGCTCGCGATTGAACAGCGCCATCAGCACGCCGTTGACAACGTACATGCCGGTCGCCGTGTCGACGACGGCGATGCCGCATTTTGCGGGCTGCTCCTCGGTGCCATTGACCGACAGAAATCCGGCCTCGCACTGAACCAGCAGGTCATAGGCCTTTTTCTGGCTATAGGGTCCGCCGCTGCCGTAGCCGGAAATGTCGCAGGCGATCAGGCGAGGGAAACGCTCGACAAGCGTCGCGGCATCGAGGTCAAGCCGTTTGGCTGCACCGGGTGCGAGGTTCTGGAGAAAAACATCCGCATGCGGCAGCAGCGCGTCGAGCACGCGCTTGCCTTCGCTGCTCTTGACATCGAGCGCGAGGCTTTCCTTGGAGCGGTTGGTCCAGGCAAACTGGCTCGACATCCCGTTCATCACGTAATCATAGTCGCGGCAGAAGTCGCCGTTGCCCGGCCGTTCGATCTTGATGACCCGCGCGCCCCAATCGGCCAGATGCCGGCTGGCGAGCGGTGCTGCGATCGCCTGCTCAAGCGAAACAACGGTGATGCCCGACAGCGGCAGATTGGGCGATTTCCCGTTCATGGATTATCTCCAAATCATTCTTCCTTATCCGGTATACTCGGTTCTGGTCCCCGGGCGGAATAGCGTTAAATGCGCTGAAGATACGAGGTGGGCTGATGGCGCGCGTTCTAGTCCTGTTACCTGCGCAGGATTTCGATCCGAGCGAAGCTGCGGTGAGCTGGCGGGTGCTGGTGAACGCCGGACATGAGGTCAGTTTTGCCACCCCCGATGGACGGCCCGCCATGGCTGACGACATGATGCTAACGGGGAGGGGCCTCGACCCCTGGGGCGCCATTGCGCTGTTGCGGAATCTGCCGCTGATTGGACTCCTGATGCGGGCCAATCGTGACGCGCGGAAGGCCTACGCTGCGATGACCGCAGATCCGAACTACCTCGCGCCGCAGCGCTGGGACGCCATCAACGCATCCGCGTTCGACGCGCTGCTGTTACCTGGCGGGCATCGAGCACGCGGTATGCGCGAATACCTCGAAAGCGAGATTCTTCAGAATCTTATCGCGCGTTACTTCGACGAAGAAAAACCAGTGGCGGCGATCTGTCACGGCGTGCTGCTGGTGGCGCGCAGTATCTCGAAGCGGACGGGCCGCTCGGTTCTCTGGGGATACCAGACTACCGCTTTGACCTGGGCCTTCGAAAACAGCGCGTGGTCGGTCGCGCGTATCACGCGATTCTGGGATCCCGACTATTATCGGACGTATCTGGAGGAAAGCGGACAACCCAAGGGCTTTATGTCGGTGCAGCAGGAGGTGACACGCGCGCTGGCGCGCGCGGAGGATTTTCGCGATGTCCCCAAGGCAGACCCGAACTACCGCCGCAAGACCTCGGGCCTGGCACGCGATTCCATGGACGACGAGACCCCGGCCTTTGTAGTCCGGGATCGCAACTATGTTTCGGCGCGATGGCCGGGCGACGCGCACACCTTCGCGAAGACATTTGCCGGCATGCTGAAGTAGACTCCCGGCGTGCCGTTTACTATCAAAGCGAAGCTGCACCGTTTAGGACCAGGCTCAATGAAAATCCTGATCGTCTTCGCGAATCCCGAGCATCAGAGCTTCAACGGCGCCATGTTTCGGACGGCGGCAGAAGGTTTGGCTGCAGCAGGTCATGAGGTTAAGACGTCGGACCTCTACGCCATGCAGTTCGAACCGGTGTCAGGGAAGGCACAACTTCCTGTCGGCCAAAGATCCGGTGCGCTTGAAAAACATTGCACGCGAGACGCCGTTCGACGTCGGGATTTATTGACGGGCGCGGCCCGATCCGGATTTCGTCTCCGTCACATCGGCTCCGCTTTGCGGAGATCACGGGCGTGATCGAAGCAGCTGGCTTGCAGGTCCGCGCCGGTTATCGGAATTTCGGGAAGTGCTGCCTCCGCCAGAATCTCGGCGGTGATATCGTCGACCGCAGAATCAGCGACTTCATGAATGAAGCAGATGTTCTTGTATTCGCCGGAGGCAATGCGCGAGATGACTTCGCGCCGGGTGATTTCGGGGTCGACAATGGCCTCGCGCCCGCGCCGTCCATAGTCGATCATCACAACGAAATACTGCATGCTCTCCTCGTCCCGGCGCGGTCCGGCTTCGGACGAACGCAAAGTATTTCGGAAAATCGGAAATTAGTCAAGTTATAAATTCGGAAACCCAGAATATCGGCTCGATATTGCAAGCCGCCGCCTGGTGCCGGGGCAGAATCGCGCGGCGCGTGTTTATTTCGTCCCCTTCACTTCTCTTGGGTGAGCTCCGATATGCGCCCTGGCGCCCTTGCGCGCACGGGCGGCGGCTTTGGTCCGCAGGCGGTCGATCTGGCCCCTTGGCAGGGTGACGCAGATCTCCCCGATCCATTCCAGCTTCACCCCGTTGATCGGCTTGGCGTTGAAGCTCGTGAGGTTGACTAGCGTCGGGGACTTTCCCCGCTCGATCGTTTTCAAATAACGCTCGCCGGTCTTCAGCCTGACCGCGGCCTCTTCTCCGTAGAAACTCTCCTGCGGATGGCGCTGTTCCCTGTAGACCACGATAATATCGCCGTTTTCGTATTTAGGCAGCATGGAATCGCCGGCCACTTCAAAGGCGATGGTTTCCTCCGCGATGGGGAAGGGCAGTTGGACCTCACCCAGACCCTCCGGGGGAACCTGCTCGTGTTCCGGCTCGATGACCGCGCCTGCGCCGACGCGGCCCATGATCGGTACCGAATTCAGTTCGAGGTATTCGATGATCGGCGCAATTTCCGCCGCCTTGATCAGGCGGATTTCGGCCAATATCTCGGAAACCGCGCCTGGGCGGACGCCCATCGCCGTTGCCAGACCGCCCTTGGTCTTGCCCGGCTTCTCAAGCCCGCGCTCAATCATTCTGACATCCAGCATGCCGCTATATTTCTGAATTTCAGAAACGAAATCAATTCCGATTTTCCGAAATAAGCCTTGACTTTGATTTCGGAATATCAGAAATTGTAGGCATGGATCCGGCATCAGCCATCATCAGGAAACTCGGCGGCGAGGCCAAGGTGGCTGCGATCGTGGGCACCGCACTGTCAGCGCCGTATCGCTGGCAGCATGAAAAATCCCGGGGCGGAACCGGCGGCCTGATTCCGCAGGCCCACCATCGCCGCTTGCTGGATTACGCCCACGCCCACGGCATTGCGCTTACGGCGGAAGAATTTCTGATCCCGCGCGCGAGCGTACTTTCCGGGGCCGGGTGATGCGAGCTTCATTTGAGAATACGCAGCATGGCGCTGTTGCTTCCGAGCGCGCGGGTACCGGCGTCAATCGAGGCGCGCGCGCCGATAGCCGGAATAATCAGTCGGAAGACCGCGATGCTTTGGGTGCGTCCGCCCGGCGCCGGCTGTTGTGTGAACGCGGCACTCCGCAAGATGCCGTTCGAAAGATGAAAGTTGCCAAATCCATCGACATAGAATTCCTGCAAACCGAAAGGCTCCAGGACTTTTTCGCTTTTCATAGTCGCTGCCCCGTTCACAAGATGATGAACCATCCGGCCACAACTGGGGCGTGTCGTACAGTAAATTATTTTTGCGGGCTGTTCCGAAATCGCAATTGCGAACGCAACGAAAAATTAACGGATGGGAAATGACGCGCGCGCCGAACCCCGAGCGCCATGCGCGGCTGACCCGTTGGTGCATCCACCGCGTCGGTGCGATCCGGGGCCTAGCATTCGACGAGCGCGAGTTGGGCGCGATCGTTCTTGGAGCCGTGGTGCTTGTTCTGCCGGTCATGATCGTCTTCGCCATCGCGTTTTTCTATTTGGCCTCGGTTAGTTGAATGGCCACCGCGCTGGTCGGTAGGACTGGCAGCATCGCGGCCGAGAAGAAACGGAACGCACTCACACGTCACGTCCGCAAGCACATTCCGTGAAACGGAAAGGGCAAGGGGGGGAAACAATGCAATCGACAAATTGGGCCGAAGAACATTCAGAAGCATTGCGTAAATTTCTTGCCGACGGCATGTCCTATTCGGAAATAGCGGAAGCGATCAACACGAAATTCAACACCGCCTATTCCCGCAATGCTGCGATCAGCCGCGCCAAGCGGATGGGGCTCTCCACCCCCGACCGGCCGAAGGATTTGCCGACGCATTGGCCCAAGCTGTCGCCCGAACCTGGTACGGCGCGGCTGCACAGACCGCGCGAACGCCATGCGTCCGGCTTCATGCGCCCGATGCCGGTTTTCGAAATTATGGAGACCGTCAAACTCCGCTGTGTCGAAATCGATCCGCGCCATCTATCATTGCTCGATCTCGAACGCGGCGATTGCCGCTATCCCTACGGTGGCGACGAAGACGGCAAGGCCATCACCTTCTGCGGTCACCCCCGCCGCCCGGGTTCGAGCTACTGCGTCGCACATTTTCAACTGACACGCGGACCCGGCAGCTCATCGGAACGGGCCGCCGGCACCGTCTTGCTCAGGCTTGTGGAGGCGGCGTGAAGCGCATTCTAATTTTCATCATTCAGGGAGCAGTGAGACGTGGCACGGGCCAAACGCAACAAGCCGCATAACCCGGCAAGGGTTCACGACCGGCGCTCCCGGGATTTGCCGCGCAACGCCGAAGTGGCGGCCGTTGAAGTGGACGATCCGCTGGCGTTGGAGCCGGGAGAAAAAATCGTCACGCTGCGCTCGATCCGCAACGATCCCTTAGGCCGGCTGCACTCGCGTCGTCAGGTAGACGAGGCGCAATACCAGGGCGGGCGGGCCTTTCAGGGCGATTGGGAGAAAGCCGAGCGCGGTCCGCGGGCGGTCGATCCCACGCGGGAATATGTCGATGGCGGGCGGGCGCGGGAGCCGATTACGGAAGGCCAGCGCAAGGCGGTATTGCGGCTGAACCGCGCTGAGCGTGAACTGGGCGCCGATGGCTCGGCGCTGGTGCATGAGGTCTTGATTCTCGGCATGACCATGGAACAGGTCGGGCAGCGGCGGGCCTTGCGCGGTCAGCGCTGGATCGATTATTTCGCGCGGCGATTCCACGAATGCCTCGATCGGCTGGCGCTGATCTATGGGTTTGCGACGGAGGGAAGGTAGGGACTTGACGCGCTGGCGCTGTGGCGATGTTGCCCAAAAAACCGGGCACAAATTGACCAAACCGATCTCGATAAAGAACGCGCGAACTACGATTGCTTGATCTCCCGCCTGCCTTATTGCCAGACTCAGCCCTAACCGCCCTAGTTCATGGCGACGACGCCGATATTGATCGTCGTCGCATAGGCTACCCAGAGGAGATATGGCGCCAAGAGCCACGCTGCGAGGTGCTCGACGCGTGATGCGGCAATGATCGTTGCGGCAATGGCGATCAGCAATCCAATGATTATCAGGAGTGCCGTTCTGGTGCCGTGCCAGCCGAAAAAGACCGGCGACCACAGCGCATTAAGCGCAAGCTGGATCACAAACCACCTCATCGCCCTGGTGCGAGCGGCGGACCGTATCTCCAGATCCCAAAGCCGCCAGAAGCTCACGGCCATCAGAACGTAGAGAACAGTCCAGGCAATCGGAAATACCAACGGCGCAGGCGTCCAGGATGGTTTTATAAGTCCGGCATACCAGGTTGGAATCTCGGGCCGTGTCACCAGGCCCTCAAATACGCCCACGGAAAGACACAGCAAAAGGCTGAGCACCAGTCGAATGATCGATTTCAGTCTCATGCCTTTGCCCCGGTGCGCGCTGGAAACCTGTGCTCAGCCTATAGCGCGTGGCGTGGATAGCCAAACCCGGTCGCGCGATTGTGAGCTCGTTTGAGAATCGTACAAAGCCGGGATGGCTTTTGACCCAAATCAACCACTTATTCCATCTGGCCTTTATCAAGGGCACTGGGCGAGGGGACCATCTTCTACTCATGCAGCAACCGATGAGGGATTTAAGATGTTCAGGCGCAAAGGATTACTTTCTTCGGCCGGCCGCAGTGTCGTCGTGGCGACGATCGCCGTGCTGGCCCTCACCATGGCAGAGCCGCCGATCGCGGCTGCCAGTTCCGTAGGCCCTGCCCCGAAGGGCATCTCGGCGTCGGCGCCGGCCAGCGGCGCCACCGATTTCAGCGCCCGCCGCCGCTACTACCGTCGCGGCAACGCCGCCGCGGGTGTCGCGATGATGGGGTTGATGATCGGGACCATTGGCGCCATCGCCGCCCAGCAACGGCGCGACGATTATTACTACAATTACGGCTATGGACCCGGCTACTACGGACCGCCCGTCTATTACGGCTACGGACCCTATTATGGCCGCCGCTACTATCGCTATTACCCTTACTAGGCGTAGCGAGGACCAGTCCACGGAGCGCGCGAATGCGCGCCCCGAATGCCGTGCTAATGGCCGAACCCGACCTTGATGAAGAAGGTCAGAAGGGCCGCGCCGACCACTGCGGAAATGGCGGCGAAGATCAGCGGTGCCAGCGAGCCTTGCCGGTTGTCCGGCTCCAGCACGGCGTTGCCCGGCTGTTCCGGATCGTAACACCGCCGCCATCCCCAAAATGGCTGGAATTATTGCTGCTCAAAACCCTCCGGCGTTGAAGCGAAGCGGCTGCACCACGTCGTAGGCTGCTTTCGTCAGCGGCACCGCGTAGTCGACGGTCAAATTCCCGAATGGCGATGCCCAGGTCAGGCCCGCTCCGATCGAAGAGCGCACGACGTTGCCGTTGGTGAGCTGCAGCGATTGCGCGGAGCCGGGAAATGCCGTCGGCCCGCTGTATCGAAACACGCTGCCGGCATCGACGAACGCCGTCGCCTTGAGGCCGTATTCCTGGGGCACGCCGGGGATGTTGCTCTGCAATTCCGCTGACGTCGCCCAGTACATGCTGCCGCCGACATTATCCATGGTGGAGCCGGAGGTGACGTCGCGCGGGCCGAATCCGTTTGGTGCAAATCCCCGCACCATGGTCGGGCCGCCGAAGAAGCTGTTGATCAGCGGCACCTGCCGGCCGCCCCATCCGGTGACGTAGCCTCCTTGCGCGCGCACCAAGCTGACTACGTCATCGTTCACCGCGTGGTAGTAGCGCACGTCTTCGGTGGTGCGCAGGAACTTCACATCGCCGCCAAGCCCGGCCAGGTCCTGCCTGAGCTGCGAATTCACTCCGCTGGTCGGGTTTTTGGTGTTGTCCAGCGTATTGTAGGTGGCGGTGCTGCCGACGGAGGAGACCCATTGGGGCCCGGCGAGCGCGGCCTGCCGGATCGGCAGCGACGGCGCTGCCGATAGCGACGACGTCGCAAGCGTGACATTCTGGTTATAGAGCGAGTAGCGCCACTGCACGCCGAGCTGTTCGGTCAGTGGCGTGCCGAACTGCATGGTCGCGCCATAGATGTCGCTGCCGTAGGACTGGTAGGGGCTCGCCTGATTTTGCCTGCCGTAAAGCTCGATGCCGGCCGAGACGCGGGTGCCGAGAAAATAAGGCTCGGACGCCGACAGGTCGATCCCGCGCGCGTATTGGCCGTAGGTCACCGAGGCGTTGACCGTCTTTCCCGACCCCAAGAAATTGCGGTCGCCCACCTTGACCTCGGCGAGCAGGCCATCGGTCGTCGAGTAACCTCCGGCAATGTTGAAATCGCCGGTCGGTTGCTCCGCCACCTCGACATCGAGCACGACGCGGTCCGGCGCCGAGCCCGGCAGGCGCAAAATCCTGACAGTCTTGAAATAGTTCAGATTCCGCAAGCGCCGTTCAGCACGATCGATCAGCGTCCTGTTGTAGGGATCGCCTTCGGAAATGTCGAATTCACGCCGGACCACATAGCCGCGCGTGCGCGTGTTGCCGTGGATGTCGATGCGCTCGACATAGGTCCGCGCCCCCTGATCGATCACGAAGGCGACGTCGGTCCGCTTTGCCGCGGCATCGCTGACGGTGCGGGGGAGGACTTGCGCGAAGGGAAAGCCGAGTTTTGTCAGTTCGATCGCGAGCAGGTCAGTAGTCTTGTCCAGCGCACCGCCGTCGAACGTGGCGCCGGAACGCGCTACAAGCAGGCGATGAAGCTTTTCGGCATCCAGTCCCGGCACGTTGCAGACGACGTCGATGTCGCCGAAATGATATAGCCGGCCTTCATCGATTGAGAACGTCAGCGTAAATCCGTGTGCTGCGGGATCGTATTCGACCTTGACCGAAGTCGCGCTGGCGTCGGCATAGCCCTTGCTGCGATAGTACAGCCGCAGCTGCTCGCGATCCGCGGCGACGCGATCCGGGTCGTATTCATCGCCACCGGTCAGAAAGCTCAGCGCATTGGTGGCGGAGGTCTTGATCACGGCGGCGAGCTGCCGCTTGCTGAAAACCCGGTTGCCCACGAAGTTGATCTGCCGCACCGTGGTCTTCTTGCCCTCCGTCACCTCATAGACGAGGTCGACGCGATCCTCGCCGCGGTTGATAATCCTGGGCACCACGCCAACGTCGTCGCGCCCGGCATGCCGGTAGGTTTCCATGATGCGGCCGACGTCGGCCTGGACCACCGCGCGCTGCAGCGTGCCGCGCGGCTTGGATTCGACGACGGCGGCGAGATCCTTGTCTTTTACTTTCTTGTTGCCTTCGAACGCGACACGGTCGAGCACCGGCGCCTCGATCAGATGCACGATCAGCCGCTCGCCGGTACGATCGATCGTCACATTGTCGAACAGGCTGGTTGCCAGCAACGCCTTGAGAGCTGCATCGCGCGCCGCGGCGTCGAACCGTCCGTCGGGCGTCGCATGGAAATACGAACGCACGGTCTCAGCGTCTATGCGGCGATTGCCCTCCACGGCAATGGTCGCGCGCGCCTGCACGCCGGCCTCACTCGCGAAGACCGGCGCAGAAAACAAGCCGAGCGCGGCGATCAGCAGCGTACCAGCGGCGATCGACCGGCAGTCTCGCTCGCCCGGCGCTCTGTAATCCGTCATCGTTCCGCCTGTCTCCCAGTCGACACGGTGCGATCGAATTGCCCGCGCGGGGCGAAAGAATGTCTGGGATAAGGTCAGTTGCGGGCCTGAGCGTTAACGGTTTGCCATAATTTCGACGCAGCTCCGAGCCGCCCGTTCCCAGAATTGTCGTATAGCCGCTTCAAATGCTCCCTAGCCATTGGGCCGGAAATGTTCGTGGCTCGCGACCGCCGCAGGCGCGAACGCGCTTCCTGGGAGCATCACATGCGCTACGCAGCCCTCGTCACGACCATGTTCTTGCTGATCGCGCCCGCGGATGCAGCGGTCACGCCGGAGATCGACCCGCGCGCTTCGCTCAGCGTCGTGCAGCAATGGATCTACAATTACCGGGCCAGGCCCGATTACGCTCATGTCCCCGCCGCCGTGCGCGTGCTCTTCCATGCGCAGACCTTCAAGGAGCCGGAGAATTCCGGCATCTATCTCGGCTTTATCGCAGGTGCAATCGGGTCGAACCCGGCCAAGGCCGAAGAGCTCGTCACCAGCTTCTCTGCCGTTGCGCCGGAAGACGAATGGGTGATCGTCCGCGCCATCGCCTATTCGGGATTGCCCGACTGGAGGAATTTACTGCGCAGGATCGCGCCGAAGATGCCGGGACGAAAGGTGATGATCGACAGCTACCTCGCAGGCACGCTGCCGACGCTCGCGAACATCCCGCTGGAAGAAACAAGATCCGGCATGCTCGACAGACTGCGCGGCGTCTTCACCAAAAATCCGTTTGCCAGGGACGACAGGAAGTTGAAGCTGACGCAGACCTTCGCCGGCAATCAGGACCTCTTGGATACGCTGTGGGGATATTATTTCGCGACCGGCTCGCACCTTCCGATCCTGCGCATCATGCAGATGCTGCCATGGAGCAAAAGCCGTGACACCATCGACAAGCTGACGGTCGGCAGTATGGCGCGCTACACGCTGGCGAGCTACGCGGTCCGCGATGCCGGATTGCGCGAGTTTCTCCGCAGCGAACTGGCAAACCAGCCGGAAGCAATCAAGGCACCACTCGGCGAGGTGATCGAGGCCGCCGACACGGTGCAGCTCGGCGCGGTGCGCAAGGACGCGCTCGCCGCGGTCGAAGAGCTCAAGGCCAAGGGTTCGGATGCGCGGCGCAACCTCGACTTCTGGGGTCAGGTCGGCGTCGGCGCGGTCGCGCTCGGCTGCGTCTCGGCGTCGGCGCTTGGTCAGGTCGCGATCGGCATCCCCTGCGTGATCGGCGGCTCGGCGTCGCAGGGCCTGCTGTCATTCTGGGAAAAGCAGCAGTGAATTCTGAGTTGGGCTTGGAATACAGCCAATAGATTGAACGCTTTATAGCCCGGAGTACTGCTGCTTACCGGTGTATGAGCTCCGTCGGTTTGGTGTTGGATGCAAGCGGACTTTGGATTATGGCTTAGCGACGTCACTACAAGGTGATAGTCTTCACGGCGAAACAACCGGTGAGGGCGCCATGGGCTGGATTTCCATTCTTGTCATAGCGATTGCTCTCTATGTCATCGTTTCGCTTCGCGTGCTGAAACAATACGAGCGCGGGGTGGTATTCCTGCTGGGCAAATTCGCCGGTGTCCGCGGACCGGGGTTGACGCTGATCTTCGTTCCGATCCAGCAGATGGTGCGCGTGTCGCTCCGCACCGTCACCATGCAAATCCCATCGCAAAAGATCATCACCAGGGACAATGTCTCGATCGATATCGCGGCGGTCGCCTACTATCACATCACCGATCCGGAAAAGGCCGTGATCGCGATCGAAAATGTCTACAACGCGATCAACCAGATCAGCCAGACTACGGTGCGCAATGTGGTCGGCCGGTTCAGTCTGGATCAGCTGCTGTCGGACACCGCCAGCATCAACGACCAGATCAAGAACGTCATCGACCTTCACACTGAGCCCTGGGGCACCCAGGTCACGGCGGTCGAGATCAAGGACATCACGCTGCCCGACAATATGCAGCGGGCGATGGCCAAGGAAGCCGAGGCCGAGCGCGAGCGCCGCGCCAAGATCGTCGCCGCCGAAGGTGAATACCAGGCGGCGGTCAAGCTCGGCGCGGCGGCCGATATCATTACGCAACATCCCGTCGCGCTTCAGCTCCGTACCCTGCAGACGATGGCGGAAATCTCGATCGAGAAGAACTCCACCATCATCTTCCCCGCCCAATTCATGACGACGGTGCAAGAGGCGATCACGCTGCTATCCAGGGATTCGGCGTCGAAATAGCGTGGCGCTGCTCAATGTCCGCCGGCGTCCGCATCGCTGCGTTGCGGCGGCGGCCCTGCGAACGGAACGAGCAAAAGGCCGAGCAGCGCCGCAAAGGCAAGCAGGGCCCAGGCTTCGTTGGTGCTGAGAGCGAACGCCGCCTTCTCGACCATGGGACGAAGATACGCTTCAACCGTGGCATCCGATACATCGGGGGGCCGGTGCAGGAACAGTTTCAGATCGAGCCCGATCG
>JBGQCE010000023.1:0-14031 GCA_041495185.1 Bradyrhizobium sp. | reverse complement strand
TTCTCTGGTGGGCGCAGCGGTGCTGGTCGTGTTGCCGCAGGCGCTCACCATCTTCCACGAATACGAGCAGGCGCTACTCGGACTCATCGTGATGGTTTTCATGATCTTTTTGCGTCGGGGCATCGTGCCTTCGATTGTTGCGGCGTTTGCTGGACGGCGCAAATGATGATCCTGGAGGCAGATCGGCTGTCCATTTCCTTCGGTGGCGTGCAGGCCATCGACGGAGTCTGCATCGCTATCGAGACCGGTCAGGTGTTTTCGATCATCGGGCCGAACGGTTCCGGCAAAACCACGCTGTTCAATCTAGTGTCGGGTATCTACACGCCGAACGACGGAAGTATCCGGTTCGCCGGTGAAATGGTGACGGGCCTTGCGCCTGACCAACTCGCGCGGCGAGGGTTATCGCGGACTTTTCAGAATCTGCAGATATTCTCCCGAATGTCGGTGCTGGAAAATGTGATGGTCGGCCGTCACCGCCATGAGCGCACCGGGATTTTGGCCGATTTGCTGCATTTGCCGTCAGTGGCGCGCCAGAATGAGGCGACCCGCGAAGCTGCTCATGATGCGCTTGCCCGCGTCGGCCTCGCCGATGCAGGCAAACGTCCGGCCGGTTCGCTCGCATATGGCGCCCTCAAGCGCCTCGAAATCGCGCGCGCTCTAGCTAGCGACCCCAGGCTGCTGCTGCTCGACGAGCCGGCCGCCGGTTGCAATCCTGTCGAAACCCAAGAAATCGATTACGTGATCCGCTCCATCGTAAAGGACGGAATCACGATCGTGTTAGTCGAGCATGATATGCGTCTGGTGATGAATATCTCCGACCGTGTTCATGTTCTGGCAAACGGCCGAACGCTCACCGAAGGCACTCCCGAACAAGTACGGTCCAATACCGCGGTGATCCAAGCCTATTTGGGTGTTCACGGTTCGAAGGAGGCGGTTCGTGCTTTCGATTGAGAATGTCAGAAGCGCGTATGGCCGCATCGAGGTCCTGCATGGGGTCACGCTGCATGTCGTCGCCGGAGAGATCGTCACATTAATCGGCGCCAATGGGGCTGGTAAGACCACACTGATGCACGCCATTTCCGGCGTTCAGCCGATCACTGACGGCACGATACGGTTCGAAGGCGAGCCGATCGAGCAATTTCCCGCGCATGCGCGGGTGGCAGTTGGTATCTCGCAAGTGCCGGAAGGCCGGCAGGTGTTCGAGCCGTTATCCGTGAAGGATAATCTGCGGCTCGGTGCGTGGTCGCGCCGCAACGCCGATCTGGAAGGGGACCTTGCGCGGGTCTGTGCGCTGTTCCCGATGCTTGAAGCGATTTGGGAAATGCCGGCTGGCGCGCTGTCCGGCGGACAGCAGCAAATGCTCGCGATCGGACGCGCCTTGATGGCAAAGCCCCGGCTGCTGCTGCTGGATGAGCCCTCCATGGGTCTCGCCCCCAACCTTGTCGATCAGGTAATTGCGGTGATCCGATCGCTCAAAGACGAAGGCCTGACCATTCTGCTGGTGGAGCAGAATGCGAGCGCAGCGTTGGCCATTGCGGACCGCGCCTATGTGCTGGAAACCGGCAAGGTGATGCTCGATGGAACCGCCGCCGACATCCAGAGCGATCGGCGGGTCCGGGAGGCGTATCTGGGAATTTGAACAAATTCGACCGGGCATTGACGTTGGTCAAGTCAACCGGTGCGCAAAACCAATCTAATCGCGAACGGTCGCGTGCCGAATTCCGAGGAGACGGCAATGAAGGCTACCCTCTGTCCCGGCGTTTCACGGGTGAACCGCATTACGGTGAACCGCGACCGCAGCATCGGCTTCATGGGCGAAGAAGGCCGGGTTTACGGCACTCCCTATCTGGTGGGCGATATTGAGCAGACCTGCCGCGAGTTGCTACTGGAGCACGGCGATGCCGGCGAGGATTCGGTCGGCACCGACATCGCCATTAAACATCTTGCGCCGACCTTGCTCGGCATGTCGGTCGAGATCACCGTCACCGTGAGTGCCCTGGAAGGCCGCAAGGTCTCATTCGACGTATCGGCCAAAGACGAGGTCGAGCCGATCTGCAGCGGGACGCATGGCCGCTTCGTGGTCGACGTCGGCAAGACGATTGAGCGCCTGAAGGCGAAAGCCGCCAAACGTGCCGGCGGCAAAGCGGGGTAGACGCCATGTCGGGCAAATCCGCGCGAAGCAAGTCGGCGCACAACGAGCGGACGGTCTCGACCTACTGCTACCAGTGCGTCGCTGGCCCAGACCTATTGAAGGTTCGTATCGAGGACAATATCGCCACCGAGATCACCCCGAACTTCGATGCGGCGGCGATCCATCCGGCTGGCGGTAAGGTGTGCGTCAAGGCGTTCGGCCTGGTGCAGAAGGCCTATACGCCCAACCGTGTACTGACGCCGATGAAACGCACCAACCCGAAGAAGGGACGAGGTGAGGATCCGGGCTTCGTGGCGATCTCGTGGGATGAGGCGCTCGACCTGGTGGCGGAAAAGCTCAACGCCGCGCGCGCGGCCGGCCTGACCGACGAGGCCGGCTATCCGCGCGTTGCAGCGAGCTTCGGCGGTGGTGGCACGCCGACGGCCTACATGGGAACGCTGCCGGCGTTTCTCGGTGCCTGGGGCCCGGTCGACATGAGCTTTGGCTCCGGCCAGGGCGTGAAGTGCACGCATTCGGAGCATCTCTACGGCGAATTGTGGCACCGCGCTTTCACGGTCGCGCCAGACACGCCGTTGTGCGAGTACGTGCTCTCGTTCGGCGCCAATGTCGAGGCATCGGGCGGCGTGTGCGGCGTTAAGCGCCACGCCGATGCGCGTAACCGCGGCATGAAGCGGGTGCAGATCGAGCCGCATCTCTCCGTTACCGGCGGTGCCTCGGCCGAATGGATCCCGATCAAGCCAAAGACCGACGTCGCCTTCCTGTTCGCTATAATCCACGTGCTGCTGCACGAGCATCCGCGCGACCGGCTCGACATACCATTCCTGAAGAACGTGACCTCGTCGCCCTACCTGATTGGCCCGAACGGCTATTTCCTGCGTTGCGCCGACACGCGTAAGCCGCTGATGATCGACCTCAGAAGTGGGCGCGCCGTGCCATTCGACACCAAGGGCGCCGATCCGGCGCTCGAAGGCGCGTTCACGGTCGATGGCGTCGAGGTCGGACCGGACAACGAATTGATCACGCACCGTGGCATCGAGGTGCATCCGGCGTTCGAGCACCTGGTCGACCATGTGAAGCCTTATTCGCCCGAATGGGCGAGCTCGATCTGCGACGTGCCGGCCGCCACTATCCGCCGGGTGACGAACGAGTTCCTCAATCACGCCCATGTCGGCGAGACCATCGAGATCGAGGGTGTCACCTTGCCGTTCCGGCCGGTGTCGATCTCCTTCGGCAAGACCGTCAATAACGGCTGGGGCGGCTACGAATGCTGCTGGGCCCGCACCCTGATTCCGTGCCTGCTCGGCGCGCTGGAGGTGCCGGGCGGTACGCTCGGCACCACGGTGCGCATCAACCGCCCGGCCGACAATCGCTGGTCGAGCGTCAAGCCGGGTCCGGACGGGTTCATGGACTATCCGATGAACCCGACCAGTAAGGAGGCATGGTTGTCGCGCCCACCGATGCGCTCGGGCCATCGCACGCTGGTGCCGCTGGTCGCTAACTCGGCCTGGAGCCAGGCTTTGGGGCCGACCCATCTCGCCTGGATGCAGCAGAGCGAGGACTTCGAGCATTTCCCGCACGCGACGCCACCCGACGTGTGGTTCGTCTACCGCACCAATCCGGTGATTTCGTTCTGGGACACCAAGCGGGTCGGCGAGGCGGTCGCTAACTTTCCGTTCACGGTCTGCTTCACGCTCACGCGCGACGAGACCAATCACATGGCCGACGTGCTGCTGCCGGACTGCACCGACCTCGAAGGCCTGCAGCTTCTGCGCATCGGCGGTACCAAATACATCGAGCAGTTCTGGGACTATCAGGGCTTCGCGCTGCGCGATCCCGCCGTAACGCCACAGGGTGAAGCGCGCGATTTCACCTGGATTGCGACCGAACTGGCGCACCGTTCCGGCATCCTCGAAGCCTACAATACCTCGATCAACCGCGGCGGCCACGGCGTCAGACTATCGGGCCAGAACTACGACTTCTCGCTCGACATTTCCAAGTCGCACAGCGTCGAGGAGATTTGGGACGCGACCTGCCGCGCTGCGAGCGCGGAGATCACCGACGGCAAATCGAGCGACGGCCTCGCCTGGTTCCGCGAGCGCGGTTTCCGCGTCACGCCGTTCCCGCGGCTGATGTGGTACCTCTACCCGCGCCTCGTCGAGCAAGGTCTGCGCTTCGAGCAGCCCTTCCAGGAGCGCCTGTTCCGCATCGGCAAGGAGCTCGGCCGTCGGCTGCACGAGCAAGACATCACCTGGTGGGACCGCCAGCTCGAGGAATACGAAGCGATCCCGCACTGGCGCGACCTCGGCAAATTATGGGAAGACGCGCTCGCCAAGCACTTCAAGGTCGACATCGCCGACTATCCGTTCTGGCTCGTGACCTCGCGCAGCATGCAGTACTCGTGGGGCAACAATGTCGGCCTCCAATTGATCAAGGAGCTTGCCGACAACGTCATCGGGCACGGCAGCGTGGTGATGAACGAAAGCGCGGCCGCCAAGATGGGCCTCGAAGACGGCGACCGCATCGAGGTGCGCTCGCCGCTCAACGCCACCGAAGGCCAGGTGGTGCTGCGCGAGGGCATCCGCCCCGACACCCTGCTGATCATCGGGCAGTTCGAACACTGGGCGACGCCCTATGCCAAGGACTTCGATGCCCCGAGCATGAATGCGCTGGTGCCGATGCTGCTCGACCTCACCGATGCCACCGGCTCGGCGGCCGATCTCGTCAAGGTCAAGGTGACGAAAATCGGAGGTGCGGTATGACCCGCTGGGTGATGCTCGCCGACCTCGAGCGCTGCGTCGGCTGCCAGACTTGCACGGCGGCGTGCAAGCACACCAACGCGACTTCGCCTGCCGTGCAGTGGCGCAAGGTGCTGGACATCGAGGCGGGCTCGTATCCAACGGTGTCGCGCACCTATGTGCCGGTCGGTTGTCAGCATTGCGAGGATCCGCCCTGCATGCACGTCTGTCCCTCGACGGCGACGCGCAAGCGCCCGGACGGCATCGTCACCATCGACTACGACATCTGCATCGGCTGCGCCTATTGCGACGTCGCCTGTCCGTACCAGGCGCGGTTCAAGGTCGATGCTGCCGACTTCGCCTATGGCGAGGGCCGGCAGATGCAGCACGAGGCCGAGCGCGAGGATTTGGCGCGGCTCGGTGTCTCGCAGAAGTGCACCTTCTGCTCCGACCGGATCGACTACGGGCTGGAGAACGGTCTCACTCCCGGCGTCGACCCGCGCGCGACGCCCGCTTGCGCCAATGCCTGCATCGCCGATGCGCTGCATTTTGGCGATATCGACGACCCATCGAGCAAGGTCTCGACGCTTTTGAAGCAGCATAAGCATTTCCGCATGCACGAGGAGGTCGGCACGGAGCCGGGCTTCTACTATCTCTACGAGCACGCGGGATCGTCGACCGGCGATGACGATCGCGAGAAGCCGTCGACGCCGATGGCGCCGCCGCGCATTCGCACTCGCGGTGTCGAGCCGTGGCACCAGAAGCATTGGGATTGGAAGGCTGCCAGCAATTTCATGACCGGCGGTGTCGGCCCGGGCTTGTTCGTCGGCGCCGCGATCGCCGCGGCGACGGTCGGGCCGTCACCTTTGCTCGGGCTGCTCGCCATTGCGCTCATCGGCCTCGGTCTCGTCTTGGTGCTGATGAAAATCGGCCGTCCCTTGCGGGCGATCTCGGTGCTGCGGCAGCCGCAGCGCTCGTGGATGTCGCGCGAGGCGTGGGTCGCCAATGCCTTCTTTGCGCTGGCGCTGGCCGCCGTGTGGACCGGAATGGTGGCGCTGTGGCTCGCAGCAGCCGCGCTCGCGCTGGTGTTCCTCTATTGTCAGGGGATGATCCTGCGCGAGGCCAAGGGCATCCCGGCCTGGCGCGCGCAGCGCATCGTGCCGCTGATCGTCGCGACTGGCCTGACCGAGGGGGCGGGCGTGTTCCTCGCCGCCTGCGTGCTGCTGCCGGCGCTCGCGCCGCTGGCGCGCGGCGCGGCGGTCGTCACCGTCGTGCTCGCCGCCGCCCGCACGCTTGCCTGGATCGCCTATCGTCGCGCACTCGCGCTCGACGGCGCGCCGACCAAGGCGCTCGCCGTGCTCGACGGCTACCGGCCGTGGCTCCTGATCGGCGGTCTCGTGGTTCCGACCATCGGCGTCATCGCCGGTTTGCTGGTCGATGGCCTGACCGCGCCGATGTTCGTTCTCGCCGGCCTCGCGGCCGCGGCGGCCGGACTCGGCTTCAAGTTCCTGCTCATCACTCGCGCCGGCTACAACCAGGGCTTCGCGCTGCTGCACACGCCGGTGCGAGGCACCGGCCGCGCCGGTCCGGCCGTGAAGCCGGGATGGACTTTGTCATGACATCCGAAGGGGCAGATAGAGCCGCCCGCAACGAAGCCACCGGGAGATTACGCCATGAGCAGTCAGAGCGCACTGCGCGACGCTGAAGTATTCATGTTTGACCCTGCTGCCGAGACGATGCCGCGCGAGGCGCTCGCCGCCCTGCAGCTCAAGCGACTGAAACGAACGCTGGAGCACGCCTACGCCAAGGTGCCGCACTACCGCCGCGCCTTCGAGGCGGCTGGGTTGAAGCCGGAGAGTCTCACGTCTCTCGGGGATATCGTGCGCTTTCCATTCACCCTCAAGACGGACCTGCGCGACAACTATCCGTTTGGAATGTTCGCCGTGCCGCGCCAGCAACTGGCGCGGCTGCATGCCTCCTCGGGAACCACCGGCAAGCCGACGGTGGTCGGCTATACCAGCGGAGATCTCGACCGCTGGGCGGGGCTGATGGCACGTTCGCTCGGCTGCGCAGGTGCGGTGCCCGGCGACGTCGTCCACAACGCGTACGGCTACGGCCTGTTCACTGGCGGGCTCGGCGCGCACTACGGGGCAGAGCGGCTCGGTTGCACGGTGGTCCCGATGTCGGGCGGCGGCACGGAGCGGCAGGTCTCGCTAATCAGCGATTTCGGTGCGAATATATTATGCGCGACGCCGTCCTATGCGCTCAATATTGCCGAGGTGGCAGACGCGGCGGGTTTTGATTTGCGGCGATCGCCGCTGCGCTGCGGTGTGTTCGGCGCAGAGCCATGGAGTGAAGCACTGCGTCGCGACTTGCAGCAACGGCTCGGCATCAAAGCCGTGGACATTTATGGCTTGTCGGAAATCATGGGTCCGGGCGTCGCGTGCGAATGTCATGTGATGCAGTCAGGCCTGCACGGCTGGGAAGACCATTTTCTGTTCGAAATCATCGACCCCGAGACGCTGGAGCCATTGCCGTTCGGCGAAGCGGGCGAGCTCGTCATCACAACGCTCACCAAGGACGCGCTGCCGATGATCCGCTACCGCACGCGCGACATCACACGGCTGGACGATTCACCCTGCGCTTGTGGCCGCACGCACGTTCGCATCATGCGCGTGACCGGCCGCGACGATGACATGCTCATTATCCGCGGGGTCAACGTCTACCCGTCTCAACTCGAGGCCGTGCTCATCGGCTTTCCCGGACTTTCGTCGCATTACCAGATCGTGCTCACGCGCGCGGGCGCGCTTGATGCCGTCACGGTAGAAGTGGAGCTCGCGCCCGATACGCCCGATGATGACGATGCGCGCGCCAGGAAAGAAGCCGAGGTCCGCCATTACATCAAGTCATTGATCGGCGTGACCTGCGATATAGCGCTAAAACGGCAAGGCGAGGTTCCGCGTTCGCAAGGCAAGGCCGTACGGGTCAAGGACAAGCGGAAAACTTCAAGTTGAGCGCGTTCCCTCCCAGCTCGGGCTCGCTGCAATCTAACCGTTTGATCTCGCCGGTCGGGCGCCGCGTGGTATCACGGGCGGCACTGTTTCCCATCAATTTGAAAAGTCGCTTGCGCGTCGGATCGCAATCGGGCGAATCGACCGATGGATCCGTTAGGTTGCAATCCGTTGTTTCAAATATAACTGTTTCACTCCTGAGATGCGGGCGGATCCAGATCATCGGCCCACGAATCTCTCGGCGGCGGATACCGGCGCAGCAGTCGATTCACGAGATTGACATGCTCGGCCTCCTCCTCGACGAGTTCCGCCGCCATCGCCTTGACCTTGGGGTCCGTTGTCGTCTCCACGATGAAGCTGAAGTAGGCTAGGGCGCGCTTTTCGCCGGCGAGGGAGAGCTGCAAGGCATGCCAGGGTGTCATCATGTAGTGCGCGGAATCGAGTTCGGCCTCTTCCGGGCTTTCCATTCTTCCAAATTTCGCAAACTGGCGCGCGTGATTGACGACGTCGAAATCGCCCGCGAGACGACGGATTTCCTCGCCATGAATGCCTTCGGCGCGGGCCAGATCGCGAAAGATCTTCACCAACTCTGGGTTATTGTGGGTTTCCATCTGGTCGGCCAACACATTGTAGCGCTCGACCGCGTCGATCTCGATCTGATAGGCGACGGCCAGCAGGTCATTCAGGCTGGAGACCTTCGGATTGCGCGATGTCTTGCTCATAGCTCGAAGTCCTTCTCCAACTCCGACAAGTCGGCGTCACTTGCTCCGACCGCTACCGCGGTCTGAAACGGCACGCGATCGCCGCGGTACAGGATTCCGAGGTTGAAACCGTCGTCTGTCATGAGTCGGCGCGCCGCCTTGCCTTGATCGTTGGTGGCGGCGACCGGGGCCGGGCGCACTTGGTTCTTCCACTCCTTTTCATCGAGTCGGAAGGTTACGCAAGGGCTGAGGATTTCGATGAACGAGAATCCCGGGTGCTTGATTGCTTCCGCCAGCACGTCGGCGGTTTCGTTCGGTTCTCCGGAGAAGCAGCGGGCGATAAAGTTCGCCCCAGAGGCGAGGGCGACAACGAGCGGGTGAAACGGCGCCACCCCGGTGCCGCCCGGCGTAAGCGCAGTGTCAAATTCCGGCTCCGTGGTCGGCGAGGGCTGGCCCTTGGTCATGCCGTAGATGCGGTTGTCCATCACCACATAAGTCATGTCGATGTTTCTGCGGCAGGCATGCAGGAAATGGTTGCCGCCGATCGAGTAGCCATCGCCGTCGCCGCTGGCGACCACGACGGTAAGATCGGGACGGGTCACCTTTAGTCCGGCGGCGAGAGCGAGCGAACGGCCGTGCACGCCGTGAAAGCCGTAGCAATTGGTGTAGGCGGGAATCCGCGACGAGCAGCCGATGCCGGATATGACGGCGATCTTTTCGGGCGCTAGACCCAATTGCGCGAACGCGCGCGTGAACGACATGAGCACGTGATAGTCGCCGCAGCCGGGACACCAGATCGGCTTCAGGTCCGATTTATAATCCGCCGGCTTGTAGGCAAGGCGCGTACTGACACTTGACATCCGTCATCTCCAATCCGTGATTGCACGATGAATTTCGCCGGCCGTAATCGGTAGTGGCCCCGGGCGGTTGATAACACGGACGGGCGCCGGCAGGTCGTAATGGGCGCGCAGGTATCGGTGGAACTGGCCACTGTGCGTCTGTTCGACGACTAGGATTCGTTTGACGCCTTCCAGGGCGACAGCCAGCCGTTCCGGCTGGACGGGCGCCAGCAACCGCGGTGCGATCACGCGGACATCGAACCCATCGGTGGCAGCGCGTCCGGCCGCTTCGCGCGCAGCGCCGGTAAGCGAACCCCAGGTGATGAGCGCGAGATCGCCGGTGCCTTCGATGCTCGCCCAGTGGTCGCCAAAGTTGAAGTGGTCGAGTTTATCGCGCCGCTTATCGAGCTGTGCCAAATGGTCGGCGGCTCCGCTGGTCGGGGTACCGGTCTCGGAATGGGTGAGCCCGTCGGCAGTGTATTGACCGCCGAGCGTCCCCGGAATTGCCATCGGCGACACGCCGTTGGACCCAAGCGCGTAGCGCTTATAGGTACCTGATATGTTGGTGGCGACCGTCCGTGCACCGATAAACGCAATGTCGGCAGGACGTTCGATAGCGGCACGTGACTGCCCCATGAACTGGTCGGACAGGACGATGGTTGGCGCTTGCAGCGTTTCGGCGAGATAGGTCGCCCATTGTGTCGTGAACAGGCAGTCGCCGACCGATTGTGGGGCCAGCACCAGATGGGGCGCGTCCCCGTGCAAGCCGTAGATGGCGATATTCAGATCTGTCTGCTCCGATTTCGTGGGAATGCCTGTCGAGGGGCCGCCACGCATTACGTCCACGACCACGACCGGGATTTCGGCGGCGGTGGCAAGGCCGAGCGCCTCGATCATCAACGAGAGTCCGGGCCCGGAAGTAGCCGTCAGCGCTGGCGTGCCGCCATACGATGAGCCGATGATCATGTTGATCGCGGCGAGTTCGTCCTCGGCCTGCAGCAAGACCCCGCCGATTTTGGCAAGGCTCGGCGAGAGCCACTCGAGGATTTCCGTCGCGGGTGTAATCGGATAAGCGGCGGCAAAGCGAACACCGCCACGGATCGCGCCGAGCGCGGTTGCCTCGTTTCCCGACAGCAGCCACCTGCGGGTGTCGCTCGGATTTGGCGCGGCGAGCTGCGCGTCGAAGTCGATACCTGCTGCCGCGTCGAATCCCGCCTTGATTCCGTCGCGGCTGGCCTCGATGGCTTCCGGTCCCTTGTCAGCAAGACGGTTCGCGATCGGTGCGAACACCTGCTCAATGGAAAGGCCAAGCAGCCGGCTGGCAATACCGAGCGCGATCATGTTGGGCCGTCCGTCTTGGATGGACTTGGCCATTTCCTTCATCGGGATTTCAACGACGCGCGCTCCGGATTGGGTCACCATTGGCGGCGGTTCGCCGCCGCGGGGATCGCTGATCACCAAGGTCTGCGGCCCGGCCTTGATTTCACCGCCAAAACGGTGCGCGTTCAGCCAGTCGATGCCAATGATCAGGTCGAACTGGTCCGGCAGACACTCAACGGGATGTACCGCCAAGCGCAGTAGTCCTGCCGCTTCACCGCCGCGGATCTGGGGCCCCATGGTGCGGGTAAATAGCCCGTGCCAACCCGCGGCGCTGGCCGCTTCGAGCAGGGAATTTACGGTGGTCAAGGCGCCGGCGCCGCCGCTGCCAACGATCGCGATCGAGATGCTCGGCGAAGCTCCCATGGCATTTGCCTCCTGATCGGAGCCCGTTTCTGCTCCAATATGTATTTAAGTACTAGAATGCGTTTTTTTGCTTTTCCTTGACCTTGGTCAAGGCGGTTCAACGGTTGCCGATCAAAGAATGAAAATTAAGGGCTGCGTGTCCGGCGACGGGCTCAGTTGCCAAACGGGAGGGTACACCGATGAGCGCCAAGCCGATTCGTTGGATGATGACAGGCGCAGGCAAGCCCCTTGTCCCGATGGAATTCGATATCGGCCCGCCCGCCCCCGATGAAGTCGTGGTCGAAATCGCCGGCTGCGGGGTCTGCCATACCGATCTTGGCTACTATTACGATGGTGTGCGTACCAAGCATGAACTGCCGCTGACGCTTGGGCATGAGATCAGTGGTCATGTCATCGAAGCCGGCGCAGATGCTCTTTGGTACACCGACCGGGCGGTCATTATTCCGGCGGTGATCCCGTGTGGTCGATGCGATGCCTGCCTCCGCGGCAAGGCGACAATCTGCCCAAACCAGAAGATGCCGGGCAACGATATTCATGGCGGCTTCGCCACTCATATCACCGTGCCGGCGCGCGGACTTTGTGTTGTCGATGAACACCGCCTGGCAGCAGCCGGAATCGAACTGGCCGATCTTTCCGTAATCGCCGATGCAGTGACCACGCCCTATCAGGCGGTCGTGCAGGCCGGTGTCAAAAAAGGAGACCTCGTCGTCGTAAACGGGGTTGGCGGCGTCGGCGGTTATGCCGTCCAGATCGCGGCCGCGTTCGGAGGCATCGTTATCGCGGTTGATGTGAACAAGGATAAGCTTGCCGCCATCGCCGGGCAGGGCGCCGCACTCACACTGAATGCCAAGCAGATGACGTCGCGCGACATCAAAGCGGCGATCCAGGAATTTGCCAAGCAACACGGTCTGCGCCAGACGGAGTGGATTATTTTCGAATGCTCCGGCACGCGTGCCGGCCAGGAAACGGCTTTCAGTCTGATCAATCATGGTGCGACCCTCGCTGTCGTTGGATTCACGATGGACAAGGTCGAGGTCCGGCTCTCCAACCTGATGGCGTTCCACGCGCGCGCGATCGGGAACTGGGGATGCCCGCCCGAGCTCTATCCCGCTGCTCTGGAACTCGTGATGGATGGCCGCGTCAAGGTTGGTCAGTTCGTCGAGAAGCATCCGCTCAGCGAGATCAATCAGGTGTTTGAGGCAGCCCATGCCGGCACCCTCAAGTGCCGTGCCGTACTCGTTCCCGCACCATGAGGAGTTTTCCATGATTGCCGAAGCAGCCCGCGTCATCGCCACGCAGAAATTTGAAGCCAAGGATCACAATCTTGTCGTCGAGGCGATGCGCGAAACCGTTTCCAAAAGCGTGCTCTACGAGAAGCGCCCGGTGAAGGGGTCTGACGGTAAGCCGGTGGCTGGGCTGTTCAACGTCTGGATCACGCTCGATAACCCAAGCCAGTTCAACTCCTACACGACCGACATGGTGAAGGCGACGATTCTGGCGTTTCGCGCGGCGAGCGCGGCGCGCGACGTCGTCGCGGTGGTATTCACGGGGGCCGGCGACAAAGCCTTTTGCACCGGCGGTAACACCAAGGAATATGCCGAATATTACTCCGGCAATCCCCAGGAATACCGAGGGTATATGCGGTTGTTCAACGACATGGTCTCGGCGATCATCGGCTGCGACAAGCCTGTGGTCTGCCGGGTGAACGGCATGCGCATCGGCGGCGGTCAGGAAATCGGCATGGCCTGCGATTTCTCGATTGCGCAGGATCTCGCTCGCTTCGGCCAGGCCGGGCCCAAGCACGGCTCGGCTCCGATCGGCGGGGCAACCGACTTCCTCCCCTACATGATCGGCTGCGAGCAGGCGATGGTCTCCGGCCTGCTCTGCGAACCGTTTTCGGCGCACAAGGCTTACCGTCTCGGCGTCATCAGCGAGGTCGTTCCGGCTCTGAAAGTCGACGGAAAATTCGTCGCCAATCCGACGGTTTGCACCGATCGTTTCCTTGATGAATATGGGCGTATCGTCCACGGCGAGTTCAAGACGGGTGCGGTGGCTGTTGAAGGTCAGGCGCTGCTGAAGCGCGGCACTATCGACCTCAGCCTGCTCGACGAGCGGGTCGAAGCGCTTTGCACCAAGCTGCTCTACACCTTCCCCGATTGCACGACCAAGACGGTCGAGGAGTTGCGCAAGCCGAAGCTCAACGCATGGAACAGCAACAAGGAAAACGCGCGCGACTGGCTTGCCCTCAACATGATGACGGAAGCGCGCGCCGGTTTCCGCGCCTTCAACGAAGGCACGCGCGAAACCGGCCGGGAGGTCGATTTCGTGGCGCTGCGCCGCGCGCTCGCCGCCAATACGCCCTGGTCGGATGAACTCAGCGAAAGCATTCAGCCGCGAGCGAAGGGATAGCTGTGACTCAGCCGGTCAAGATCTGGTCCGAGGCAGAAGGCCGATTGCTGCGGCTACGGCTTAACCGGCCGAAGGCCAATCTCGTCGATGCCGCCATGATCGCGGCGCTCGACGCGGCGCTGGCGCGCAATAGCGGCAATGGCCAACTCAGTGCGGTGATTCTCGATGCCGAAGGGCCGCATTTCAGCTTCGGCGCCAGCGTCGAGGAGCATCTGCCGGGACAATGCGCTGCCATGCTGGCTGGGCTGCACGGCCTGGTGCTGCGCATGATCGAATCCCCGGTGCCGTTGTTGGTGGTGGTGCGTGGCCAATGCCTCGGCGGCGGGCTCGAAGTCGCGCTGGCCGGTCATCTTATGTTCGTCGCCCCGGATGCCGCCCTCGGCCAGCCGGAAATGAAGCTTGGCGTGTTTGCGCCAGCCGCCTCCTGCCTGTTGCCGGAAC
>JBGQCE010000022.1:0-14061 GCA_041495185.1 Bradyrhizobium sp. | reverse complement strand
GTCATCGAGCGGCGCCACCCCCACCCCAACCCTCCCCCGCTTCGCGGGAGAGGAGGCGCCTTGAACCCCCTCTCCCGCGAAGCGGGGGAGGGTCGGGGTGGGGGTCGTGCATCAGCTCCCCGGCTTCTTGTAGGGGTAAGGCACGGTGGCGAATTGCCGCGGCCAGACGACAGGCGCTTCGGCCTGGCCCTGCTTGACCTCGGCGTATTGCAGGATGCTCAGCGGCGCTTCCAGGAACTGGTGGTAGTGCCAGGCCGGCTCATGGCTGGTGGAGAACGAGTACTTGCCGCGAGCACCGACATACTTGGTGTTCTCCAGCGCGTTGATGATCGCCTTTGCCTCGGTACTGCCCGATGTCCTGATCGCATCGAATAGCAGCCAGGCGCCGTCGTAGCTTTCCATCACCGCACCCGACGGATCGGCGTTGTGCTTCTGCTTGTATGCCGCGACGAACGCCTTGGTCTTGTCGTTCCACGACGCCTTCGGCAGGCCGACATTCTCGGTGACCAGATACTTGCCGGCCTCGCCGACATTCTCCCAGAACGTCGGATCGACCGCCTGACCACCGGAATTGTAGATGCCGCAGTCTGCCGTGGGCGCGAAACCGAGATCGTGCGCCTGGCGGATCATCGGGTAGGCACCCGCCTCGGAATATATGCTGAGGAAGAAGTCGTATGGCGGCGATGTGCTCTTGAAGCGCAGGATCTGCGCAGTGAAGTCGGTCAGGTTGGGGTCGGCGTCCACCGCGGTGAACTTGATGTTCGCCTTGGTCAGCTCCTGTGCGACCAGCGTGCGGGCGGCCAGGCCGACGTCGTTCTTTTCGGCGATGATTGCCACGTTCTTGAACCCGGCGGCGGCGATCCATTGGCCGATGGTCACGTCGATCAGCGACACGGCCGGTGCGTTGCGGAACACCTCCGGGTAGCCCTTCGCCGTGATCTGATCGGACCACACGTCGCACGCCATGAAGGGCGTGCCGTATTTGTGGTAGACCTCCATTCCCGCCAGTGCGACGGGGCTGTGGAACTCGCCGAACACGGCGACGACCTTGTTCTGCTGAACCAGACGTTCGGCCGCGGTGCGGCCTTCCGCCGGCATGCCGCGTGTATCGGCATAGGTGATCTCAACCGGCCGGCCGAGCAGTCCGCCCTGGGCGTTGATTTCCGCCGCGGCGATCACGGCGGCGTTCTTCATGTTGGTGCCCTCGGCGTAGCCGCCCGGCGGCGACAGCGGTCCCACCCAGCCGATGGCGATCGGCTCGCCGGCCGCGCGCGCCCGGCGGCCAAGCAGTGGCAGCGCCGCGGCGGCCCCTGCCGCGGCCAGCACGCTGCGCCTGGTCGGCGCGATGATCGTTCCACGCTCTGTCCTGTTACCTGGCACCGGCGGCTCCTTTGGCTGAAGTGATTGGCCTCGCCGCATCCTGTCAAGAAGCCCGGCGGCCGCCAAGGGTGTCGAGCGCTGTGGCGGCAGTTTTCGGGAAATGTGGCGCGCCCGGAGAGACTCGAACTCCCAACCCCCAGATCCGTAGTCTGGAATCAGCCAATAACCGGGCCTAACAAATCTGCGCATCCCGCGGGGTGAATCTCGCGGAAATCCCTTGCACGTCCTCCTGCGTTACGCCATGTTATGAACTGTGGGTAACATGCCATAACGGGCCTACGGTGTTACCCGAGTGTTACCCAGGGGGATCACCAGATGCCGACCGTCAAGCTGACCGACGCCGCGGTTCAACGGCTGAAGGCGCCGCCGGGCGGCCGGGTGGACTATTTCGACGCGGCGTATCCGGGGCTGGCCTTGCGGGTCACCGGCGCGGTTGACCAGCGGCCCGAGCGGCGGACCTGGACCCTATTCTACAGGTGGGGTGGGAAGCAGCGCCGCCTGACGTTCGAGCCGGGGTACCCCGCTCTTGGCCTCGCGGATGCTCGGGAAGCGGCCACCAAAGCGAGGCGGCAGCTTCAGGCTGGGACAGACCCCGGCGCAGCGAAGGCGGAAGCCAAGGAACAGGCCGCCCGCGCCCCGGACACCATCGCCAACGTGGTAGAACTATTCATCAAGCGCGGCCTTGAACTGAAACACCGCGCGCCTCGCTACATCGAAGAGACGCGCCGGAATTTCCGCAACCACGTCCTGACCCGGTGGGGCAGCCGCGACATCAAGGGCATCACGCGCCGCGACGTGATCGAGTTGCTGGACGCGGTGATGGACCGCGGCAGCGTGGTGAAGGGTGATGACGGCAAGCGCCGGAAGGCACCCGGCGGCCCGATCTCGGCCAACCGGACCCTGGCCGCGATCCGGGCGCTGTTCAACTTCGCGCTGCGCCGGGGCATCATCGACTCAACGCCCGTGGCGCTGGTGGAGCGGCCGGGCGAGGAAACGCGACGCGAGCGGACCCTTACCGCCGAGGAAATCCGCGCGGTGTGGGACGTTGCTGGCGCACTCGGCTACCCGTTCGGTCCGTTCTTCCGGCTCGCACTGATCACCGGCCAGCGCCGCGATGAAGTGGCCCGGATGCGCTGGGCCGATCTGGACCTGGACGAGCGGACCTGGACCCTGCCAGCGGAGGCGACGAAGGCGGGCCGCAGCCATGTCGTGCCGTTGGCGCCGTTGGCGGTTGAAATCCTGAGAGGGTTGCCGCGGAAGGCCGTCACCGTTGACCGCGTGATCAGGGCCAGCCCGTACGTGTTCACCACGGCGGGCGATGTTCCGATCTCCGGTTTCTCCAAGGCCAAGCCGCGACTCGACCAGACGATCGCCAAGGCACGCGACGGCGCGGCGCTGGTGCCTTGGGTGATCCACGATCTGCGCCGCACCGCCGCAACCGAGATGGGCCGCCTTGGCGTGTCGCGGCTCATCATCGGCAAGGTGCTGAACCATGCGGATCGGAGCGTGACCGGCATCTATGACCGGCACGCGTACCTGACGGAAAAGCGGAACGCGCTGGAGATGTGGGCACAGTATCTCGGGAACCTGACTGCGCCGCTGAGCGCGAACGTGGTGCCGCTGCGGCAGGCGGCAGGGTGATGCCCAAGCTCGACATTGCAGATTTGCACGCGCCGTGGACCCACGCATACGTGATAGCGGTCATGCTTCAACCCGCGGCATCGGCGGAGAGACATCGGCAGATTGTTGCCGGGATGCGCGCTGCGGGTGCTCTTGAGTGGCGCCGAACCGACGGCGTTGCCTCGGAGGCCGCGAAGCGTCTCTTTTGGCAGGCGACTGATGCCGCGCCATTCGAGTTGCAGCGGGACGCAAGGGCCGCCTATTCCACCCAGGGGCGGTACAGTAAGGGGAGGATGGCAGGCATAATCCTCGGGATCATCCTCGCAGCGGCGGGCGCCGGTGAACGTCGAGCGTCGCTGGAGGGTGCCTATACGGAAATCTATAATCAGGGGGGAAAAAACAAGGTAAAGGGAATATCGCGCAACACATTACGGGAAGTATGGGCAGAATATCAGACAGTATCTCATCTTTGGCTTGCTCACGAAAATCATCCCCTTTCACTTGGCCTGCTTTGCGGAGATGATCTTGCAGATATTCTTGCCATTGCCGAGTTGATCAGAATTTCGGGAGAGGAACATCGTTCGCAACACGACGATGGCCAGCTCCTACCGGCCGAGAGGATGTGGTCTATTCCGGCCGCATTGCAGCTCCCCGCGTGGGGGATATCCAACGGCAAGATCACCCGAGTCTGAATCCCGCCGTGTAACCGGGTCAATTCGATTGGACAGGACGCGGCGGCAGATATGCCCTAGCTGAACCTCCGTCACCCGACGCAACGGGTTAGCACGGAGGCGATATGCAGACCGATCAGACGATCGAGAGGCCGCGGCCCAAGCCAGTACAGCCGGCCGATGACGACACCCTGCTGACCAGCGCGCAAGTCCGCGCTCGCGTCGGCGACCGCTCGAATATGTGCATCTGGCGATGGATGCGCGACCCGCGGGTGCAGTTTCCGCGGCCGGTCAAGATGAACTCGCGAAACTACTGGCGGCTTGGCGATCTGCGCCAGTGGCAGGCTGAGCACATGACGAAGGCCGCCGCATAGCAAAACCCCCGCACGCGGCGACGTGCAGGGGGTGCTCAGTAAGGCGGCGGATCAGCGGATGTGGATGATCTATCACCCCTGAGCTAAACCTGCAAGCGCCGCGTTCTGCAAGGACGCGAGCATGCACAATCTGCCCACTGACCTCGATAAGCTGCGGGACCAGCTTTTGCGCGCGGTTGCGCGGGGGCTCCTTTCCTGGGCCATTTGCTGGGTGGTTCTGCGCCATGTGCGGCGCGAGGTGGCACCATGAACCGCGCACAACGCCGAGCGGCGGAATCGGCACGCCGCCGCATACCAGACGATTCGGTGATCGTGGCACTCAACCGCGCCGACTTGCTGCGCATCGTTTCCGCAATGGTTGAGGCGGACAATACGGTTTCGGGCGCAACGATCATCACGGCCGATGGGAAAATCTCGTACGTGGACGCCGCCATGATGCGGCGGGGCGGGCGGGGATGACCGCCGATGTGGTGCAGATTGCGCAGAACGTCGCGCGCAACGCCGGCTGGCAGGTGTTCCCCTGCGCGGAAAACAAGGCGCCAGCCATCGGCAAAGCGGACGGCGGCCGTGGCTGCCTGGACGCGACAACGGATCCTGCGCTGATCGCCCGCATGTTCTCCCACCGCAACGCCGTGTTGATCGGCGTGGCAACCGGCGAACGGTCCGGCTTCGATGTTCTCGACGTGGATGTGAAGCACGCCGCGGCCAGGGCGTGGATGATCGCAGCACAAAGCAAAATCCCGCCGACGCGGACTTATCAGACGCGATCAGGTGGATTCCATCTGCTGTTCCGCCATGCCGAGGGCGTGCACAACACCGAAAGCCAGATCGGCAAGGGCATCGATACCCGAGGCAGCGGTGGTTACATCGTTCTGTGGTTCTCTGCCGGCTACCTCTGCACCGATCACAGCTCCGTTGCCGAGTGGCCGGGCTGGCTGCTGGAGTCGCTGTTCTACAAGCCGGAACCAGAGCCGATCACGCGCTCGGCCAGGCCATTCACCAGCGACGGCAGCAGCGCGCAGCGCATCATATCCGGGACCCTACGTAAGCTGGCGGGCGCGCCCGATGGCAGACGCCACAAGTCGCTACGGGCGGCCTCTTGCACGCTCGGCGGCCTGCTGGACGCCGCGGGCATGTCCCGCGCCACCGCCGCCGATCTGCTGCTGGACGCTATCCTGCAAGCCGGCGGCGAGCGGGTGGACCGCACGAACGCCAAGGGCACGATCGACTGGGGGCTGGCCAAAGGCGCGCTTTCCCCACTGGGGGCAACCTGATGGACGCCAGCGCCGCCGAGCGCTTTCCCATCGAGCCGCCGGATGCGGCATGGGTAGCGGCAAACCCCGACTGGCAGAACCTTGCCCCGGACGATCCACGTTGGCGGCCGGCGAAGGCGGACAAGAGCGGCAATCTCGCGCCACCGTCAGCCACGCCGCCGCATGCCGGCCCCCTCGAATGCGTCCCGCTCGATCCTGTCGGTGCCACGAAGATACCGCCTCGCCGATGGGCCTACGGCCACTTCCTGCTGTTCGGCAGTGCCGCGGTGATCGGTGCGGTTGACGGCGGAGGCAAGGGCGCAATCGCCGTGGTGATGGCGCTGGCGGTGATCACGGGCAAACCGTTGCTCGGCGAGCGTGTCTGGCGCACCGGGCCGGTGGTGATCGTCACCTATGAGGATGACGAAGACGAGTGGCACCGCCGCATCGCCGCTGCGTGTCTGCACTACGAGCTGGACTATGAGACCGTGCTGCGGAGCATCCGTTTTCTGCGGAAGCCCGGCGGGCGCGTGTCCTTCGCCACCGTCACCGACGGCAACACGACGTTCCCAGATAGTGCGGAGATCATCAAACAACTGGCAGCGATCAAGGCCGCTCTGCTGATCGTCGATCCGTTCAACCATGCGCACGGTCTCGACGACGGCAACAATAATGTCATGGTCGCGAAGGTGGCCGGGGAGATATCCCGGATCGCGCACGAAAGCCGGGCCGCCGCGCTGGTGCTGCACCATCTGCGCAAGGGCGCCGCCGGCAACCCCGACGATCTGATGGGCGCCACCAGCCTACGCGCCACCTTTCGCAGTTGCCGCATCCTCGCGCGCATGCCGCCCGACGTGGCGGCGACGATGAACATCACAGATGCATGGCGCTACATCCGCATTGCCGGGAGCAAAGAGAACTACGCACCGCCGCCCGAGAAGGCGACGTGGTTCAAGCTGATCGGCGTGCCGCTGAACAACGGCGATGGCGACTACCCGGATGGCGATGATGTAGGGGTGGCCACCACCTGGCAGCCGCGTCCGCTGTTCGAGGGCATGGACGCCGCTACACTGCCCGCCATCTTCGCCGCATTGCGGCAGTCCATTTATGGACCGAACCGGCAGGCCAAGCACACACCCTGGGCCGGCAATCCGCTGATGGAAATCGGCGGCCGATCCGAGCGCGAAGCCGGGAAGATCGTTGCTGCCTGGATCGAAAGTGGCGTCCTGGTCAAAGACAGTTACTACCATAGCGCGAGTAAGAACACGGTCGGTCGGGTGACGCTGGACGAGCTGAAAGCCGCCGAAATCCTGGCAGAAATCAGGGTCGCCGATGCACCAGCAGAGTGACCTGAGACCTACGGGTAGACCTACGGGGGACCTACGCCCGTATGTCTCGGGACCCCTAGGCCAAGGCCAGAGACATACGGGAACGGGAGACCTACGCATTGCATACGTATGTCGGACCATGGTCGCGCGGGTGGTGGGGGTGCGCCTCAGCGCGCACCGCCCATACCACACGCATGCCACGATGCTATCGGCGCGAGACCTGCGGACCTGCTGCGGCACAACCGGAGGGTGTAACGGGTGTCAGTCCAAAACCAGTTTCGGTTCCGCGACCGCACGCACCTCAAATTTTCTTGCGCAACACCGCGCCTTTGAAAAATTCGGAGACACCATGAAGCCCGTTCGCCCCCGCCAAGCCCGCGCCGCGGCACCACCAAAACACCTGGAACCGTCGGAGCGAGCGTTGTGGCGCGACCTGGTGGCACAGTTCCGCTTTGACGACGCCGCGTCGCTGGCGCTGCTCGCCGCCGCAATGGAAGCGCGCCAGCGCGGTCGCCGCTGCCGTGAAGCCGTGGACCGCGACGGCGAGTCGATGCTGGACCGGTTCCAGCAGCTCAAACCGCACCCGTTGCTGATGGCGGAGCGCGATGCGCGCTCGGCGTTCCTGGCCGCGATGCGGCAACTCAACCTTGATGTAGGAGAATCGAAATGACCCGTGCCCGCCGACAACGCGCCCTGGCGCCCGACGTATCCGAAACCGCCTGGGCGATGCTCACCGACGGCGCGCCGCCCGACCTGGACGCCTCGGACGGGTGGGAGCGATTCGCCCTGTCGGGCGGGCCGCTACAAGAGCTTTGGTCGCAGCATGGTGAGGACATACTTGCGCGCTGGGCAGTGGTGCACCCCGGCACACGGCCATCGTGCTGGTGGCGCTGGGAGGCTCCACGCGCCGCGCTGGGCGAGCGCTGGGGCCGCTATGAAGTGAGGGACGCCGATCGGCACCCGGACCCCCGTCAACGCCTGGGCGGTGCTGGCACGCCTGAGCATGAGGTGCTGAACACCGTCCCCGACCTTCCATTCGGGATACCAGCCAGATGGATCAGCAAATTTGCCGCCGAGTACTACAACGGTCGCGCCCTTGACGTGCATGGCAGGCTTATCGCGAGCAAGTACGCCGACGGCGACTTCGCGGGCCTGGCGCCCGATCCTTCCGACCCGCCGATGTTCGAATCGGAGGCGGCTTACCTCCGCCGGCACGGCCTGTTTCGCTCCGGCGAGGCGGCGCGGCTGAAGGCCGCCGATTATGCGCCGGTGCCGTTGCTGGTAGACGGCGCGGCGGACTGATGGACGGAGCCATCCCCGATCCGATTGTCGCGGTGCGCGCTGCCCGCGATCTGTTATTGCTGCACGGCGACGCAGCCGTGCTGGCGGTGGCACGGGCGCTCGACGAATGGATGGCCAGGGGGGGCGACTTTGCGCGGGCGCTCGGGTTGGCCGGTGGCTGGCATTCCGCGCTCGTCCAGCGCGAGCGGGACAAAGCCCTGCGCGAACTCGCTGACCGTTATTTCCCCGCGTTGACCGGCCGGGCGCTGGCGCATGCGCTGGGAGCCGCCGGGCATGAGTACGAGTCCCGCCAGTTCCCGAAACACTATGCCGCGCGGTTCCGACCCGACGGCAGGAACGGGCTGTTGTACGACGTGGCGTTGCTTGGCGGCATGCCGTGCGAAGAAACAATACGGAAGCGCATTGGGTTAAAATGATTGTGGCGATTACCCAACGGTGTCCCGATATTCGACGAAGCAGGAGAATCACCGATGGCTGGATTACTGCGAATGACCAGAAGCACCGCGACGAGCAGCGACCCGGCCGCCGTTGAAATTCCGCGGCTGGCAGATGACTCCGAGTACGCGAAGGCGGACGAGCTGCTGACCGCGTTTCGCCTCCGGCTTGACCGACTGCAACACGAAAAGATCAGGCTGATTCTCCTGCGCGAGCTTGCCGGCAAGCCCGTCGATCCGCGCAGCACCACCGACGCGCAACTAAGGCTGCGCCTTGCGCAGTTGCAGGCGCTGCCGCCGCTGGCGTCAGTCGCCGCCCCTATTGCCGCAGCCGGCACCGTGCCGAAGGCCGTTGCGGCCGGCGTGGCCATCATGTCCGGCGCCGCCGTCACGCCAGCGCCGCCCGACCACGCGACGCAGATGCAGGCCCTCGACCGGCAGGCAGATGTGATCGGCGCCGCGATCCAGGCGCAGACTGAAATCGTAGATGCGATCGCGCAAGAACTGACGGTCCGATACGCGACGCAGATCAAGCCGGCGTGGGATGCGCTGCAACTCGAAATGTATCGGTCCGCGCAAGAACTCGCGCGCGCCACTGCCCGCGTCCAGGCGATGCGTTTCGCAATCAATAATGCCGGGATTCGCAGTTGCTCCACTGTGTTGTCGATGCCGAACGTGCGCAGTCCTTTGATGTTGGGCGCCGAGTCAGAATATGGCTCCGAAATCTCGACATGGCGGCGCACGCTCGAAAAGTTGGGAATCCTCTGATGGGAACTAACATGGAAATCTTCGCGACTTGGCGCGGCGAAATTGCCGCGGAACTCGATGCGGCGCAGCAGCAGCTCGCCGCCGCGACCGACGAGCTGCGCCAAGCGACCGAAGCTGCCGATGCTGCCAAGGCAGAGCGGGACGAGGTCGCCGCGATTGTCGGCGGCCTGGGCGGTCGGCGGCAGCTTGCCAGCGCGTTGGCGTGGCGTTACCGCGGCCATTTCGCCGATCTGGGTCGCCCCGACGGACGTGTTGCGCAGGCCCGCGAGTTGGCGAAGGAGGCGCATCGGAAAATCGCAGATTTAACGGAGGCTCTTGAACAGCTCGACGAGATTGCACCGCTGCCAGAGTCGGTGAAGGAACTGACCGAGGCGGCGGAATGAACACGATGCCGGCGTTCCTCCCGCCCTGCATCGTAGGCCGGCCGCCGGTGTTTGGGTGGCTCCATCTGGCGGCCGGCCGGCTGCTCTCTCCAATCGTGGGGCGTAACTGATGGCATCACATGATCGACGCATTGGCCTTTTCAGTACCACAACGTTGCGAAGCGTCGGCGGCCCAAATGTTGGCCTCGCCGACCGGCAGATCAAAGTCGTGTGCTCCGCGCCGGGCTTGGACCGCATGGGTGACATTGTTGTTCAGGCTGGCGTCGATCTCGGTCCGTTTCTGGCCAGTCCTACAGTTTTTTGGAATCACGACGCGGCCTACCCGATTGCGCGCGCTGTCTGGATCGGCCTGGAAAGTGGCAACCTCACATCGATCGCGCAGTTCCCGCCGATCGGCACTGATGAGACATCGGACCGCGTCTACCGGTTGATCAAGAGCGACATCCCACTGGACGTTTCGATTGGGTTCATACCAACCCTGACGGAGCCGATTAACAAGAACGAGCCATGGAACGGCACACGGTTCCTGCGATGTGAATTATTGGAATGGAGCATTGTGGGGATCGGAGCCCAGCGAGACAGTCGGGTTATCGGCAAAGGGCTTCGCGCGGGCTCGGATACCACCGCCGCCCGCTTGGTCCGCGCCACCGCCCGCAAGGCGCGGCTGGCCGGTGCTGGCATCGTCCGCGCGCCGGCCGTAGAGCTGGACTACGCCGCCATCAACGCCGCGCACGCGGAACAGGCCGAGCTGATGCGCCGCGACCGGGCTGCTGCATACGATGCGGTGGGGCGCATGGTCCAGTGGTGACCGCATGTTCCTGATCGGCATTGACACCGTCCCAGTGGCCATCGCTTCCGGCACGTCGTTGTCGGCTGCTGTGCCCTTGGGGGCAAAGACGCTTGTCGGGATTTCCATGCCGGGGACATGGACCGCAGCCGCGCTAACCTTCCAGGCGAGTTTCGACGGCACGACCTGGCAGGAGCTGGTGGACACGACGGGCGCTGCGGTGTCCTTCACCGTGGCTGCGGCGACGCTGATCCAGATCACCCCGACGAACTGGCGCGGCACGAACCTGATCAAAGTGCGGTCCGGCACTGCGGCTCTGGCGGTTGACCAACTCGCGGACAGGATCGTCACGCTGATAACCCGGTCGGAGATGGTATGATGCCAGAATTCGGATCCGACGATCTCTCGTCGGGTGCCAACGAGGTTTCGATCCAGATCGCAGACCGCAAGATTGTCGGTTGGAAAACGGTCAGCATTTCCCGTTCCGCCGAGTCTTTCCCGAATGCGTTCCAGTTCACCTGCGCCGATCAGTTCCCGTACGACGCGGCCCGCGCAATCGTGCTGCCCGGCGGCCAGGCCGGCGAGCCGTGCCGAGTCTACATCGGTTCCGACTTGGTGATCACCGGCTACGTCGATCGTTACGCAGTCCAGACCGGCCCGAATCAGCATGATGTGGTGATTAGCGGGCGCGGACTCTGCCAGGATTTGTATGATTGCTCGATCGATCCGACTAAGCCGCCGGTGCTTGGTGGAACGATCAAGGCCGCGAACATGCTCGATCTTGCGCAAAAGCTCTGCGCGAACGCCGGCATCGCGGTGCGCAGCGAGGTAGCCGACACGGGCAAGCCCCTTCATGCGATGCAATTCTTCCTCGGTGAATCAGCTTACGAAGTTTTGGAAAAAGTCGCCAGATACGCGCAATTCCTGCTGTACGAGGACGAGACCGGCGCGCTGGTGCTGGATCGTGTCGGCACCAAGAAGATGGCGTCCGGCTTTCAGATGCCGGGTAATGTTGAAAGTGCCAACTCGACGCTTTCGATCGACCAGCGTTTCAGTCGCTATTTGGTTGTGTGGACTACCGTCACACAGTTCGGCGAGATATCCCCCCTGTCTAACAATCAGGCCCACGCGGAAGACACGACAATGCCGCGGGATCGCCTGCGCATCATAGTCTCGGAGCAAATCGAGCCGGGCGAAAACCTCGGCCAGCAGCGCGCCGACTGGGAAAAGGCCCGCCGCATCGGCCGGTCGCAAGCGATCAATCTGACGTGCGATTCCTGGCGAGACAGTGCCGGCACGTTGTGGCAGCCGAACCGCTTGGCGAAGATCGACATGCCGGCACACAAGCTGGTCAATGCCGAGTGGATCATCGGCGGCGTGGTGTTCCGCAAGGACCACAGTGGCACTCATGCTGACCTGGTGCTGATGCCGCCCGATGCGTTCTCGGTACAGCCTGGGCCGTTGCTCTTGTGGGACCGCGAAGTCGTTGACGCGGTGGCGAACTCGCAGGACCCCGCGCCGCCTTCCACCGACACGTTGCCGCCTGGCGCGACGCCGCCGACATGATGCGAGGATAACCCAGTGGCCAGCAGCGGATTCGCAGTCGCAATTTCGGCGACCGACAACGCCAGCAAGACGCTTGATTCTGTCAACAAGCGATTGGCCGCCCTAAGCGCACCGGCGGAACGATTCAACAAGGCGCTGACAAAATTCGGTGACGTGAGCGGCATTAGTCGTGTGGCCGAAGGTGTACAGAGCCTGGGCCGTAGCTCGCTTGCAGCTTTTCAGTCGCTAGATCGCATGGGAGGGCCGCTGGCGGCTATCACCAGCGCGGCCTCGATCGGCGGCATTGTCGAACTAACGCGACGCTGGGCTGATCTGGGCACAAAAATCTTGCAAACTGGCATTGCGCTCAACGTCCCCACCGACAAGTTGACTGCGTGGCAAGGCGCTGCGACTGCCGCCGGTTCGGATGCGGCGACCCTCAATGCTGCGCTTGGCGGCCTTCGGGACACGCTGTCCGATGCAGCCTGGGGCCGGAACGCAGAGGCCATGAACGCCTTAAGGGATATTGGCATAGATTCTGGCGCCCCCGGGCACGTCGCCGACACTCTCGCCACCATGTTAAAAATATCCGACGTAATCCACAGAATGCCAGACCCCCACACGAAACTAATGGAGATGAGTCGGCTGGGCATCCCGGCAAATTTCTTGCCGATGCTGGATCTCGGCTCTGCGGGCATCCAAAAATTACTCGACAAGATGCAGGCGCTCGGCGCTGTGGTTACCCCCGGTATGGCAGCTCGTGCCAACGAAGCGCGCGAGGCGTTCGCCGATTTGGGCGCGGCGTTGGGCGGCGTCGCCAACCGGCTGTCCGACGATCTTATGCCGGCGTTCGGGAGGTGGGCGGAGGCCGGCGCGCTGTTGATCGGCAAAAACAAGGAGATCGTCCAATCGTTCGCCGAAATCGGCGCTGGCATTACAGCGCTGGCGTTACTAAAGCCGGCGTGGTGGGTGTTAAAGTTGCTCGGCTTGCCAGGGCAGGCGGCCATCCCAGTCACCGCGTTGGCAACAATTTATGAACTCAACAAAGCTGGTCAGGATAAGTTCGCCGCCGACGCAAAGGATCGTGGCTTCGAGCCGACACCAACATCATTTTTCAATCCGATCCCTAGTTTCGTGAACCCCCAGACGGGCGAGCGGCTAACTTACGGGCAGATGCGGGAACGCATGGGCGGCGCACCAGCCGAGGCCCCCGGCCTGGTCGAGCGTTTGATACGACAGTTCGCCCCCACCCCGCATATGTCATCTGTTGACACAACAATGAATCCGGTCAGGCGCGGCTTTCTGGATACGATCGCAGGCCCGGAATCCGGCGGCCGGTACGATATCAAGAACGGCGGATCGACATTCCGGGACTACTCAAAATTCCCGGAGGGTATCGGGCCAGGCGGCACAAGCACGGCGGCGGGGCGCTATCAGTTCATTTCCGGGACATGGCGTTCGGTCGCCAGCGCCGCGGGATTGAATGACTTCAGCCCGGAGAATCAGGACAAAGGCGCGTGGCATCTTGCCTCGACCGCCTATCACGCAAAGACCAGCGGAGACCTTGAAACCGATCTGCGCGCCGGTGGCAACGACATGAAGATTGCTGGCGCGCTTGGGCCAATTTGGCCATCACTTCCAGGCGGATCGCAGTCACATCAATCGTTGGATGACTTCCATCGTTCGCTTACGACAAACATCGCTGGCGAGGTTGCCGTCAACGTGACGCTGCGCGGCGCCCCGCCCGGCACGACGGCTACGGCAACGACAAGCGGCCCGGTCTCGGCTCCGCCGCCACGAATCGAGCCGATGCCATTCCTCAATTAGGACCACACAGATGCGCAGACTGATCCTTTCGCTGATCCTCACGTTCGTTGCGATGCAGACCGCCGCGCTGGCGCAGAGCTATCCTGGATTCATACAGGGCCAAGTTCCGACCGCCCCGCAGTGGAACAGCTATTTTTCGGGAAAGACCGATGCGCTCGGCGGCACGCTGACCAACGGCATAATTCTCAACGGCACGATCGACGGCGCGGCGATCGGTGCTACGACGCCGGCGCTAGGGGCGTTTACCAAACTGACGCTGACGCCGCCCGCTGTCACTGGTCTGGCAGCATCGGCCAACGGCTACACCATCGAACAGGACATGACGTACAACCTGTCATCTAGCGCCAGCGGCATCTACTTCGGCAACGAATTCAACACCGTCGTCAACG
>JBGQCE010000021.1:0-14318 GCA_041495185.1 Bradyrhizobium sp. | reverse complement strand
CTGAGGCTAAAGGAATTCCTAGGAAAAAAGTGCGGGAGCGGCGGCTGGCGGGGTGGTCCGACGCGGAGGCGCTCGGAATAGAATCTCCGCCGCCACCAAGAAGACCCGGCAGCCGCAACAATCTCAGGAGGCGGTGATGGCGGTCATCTGCCCCGACACGTCCGACCTGTTCAATCTCGCCGCCGGCCCGATGCTCACGCCGCAGCAGCGCGCCGACATGACGCGCAAGACGACACGCCCGCGCGGCCACATCGCGCCACCAGGCAGCGGGCCGAAGGGCGAAACCTGCAAAAGCTGCGAGCACTACACGCACAAGCATGTTCGTAGCGGTTGGCACTTCCGAAAATGCGGATTGAACGAGGCGAACTGGACGAAGGGGCCGGGCAGCGACATTCGCGCCGGCGATCCGGCTTGCTGGCTGTGGGAAGCGGAGAAGAAGCCGTGACCGCCCCCGCCCGCCCGTTGTCCACAGATGCCATTGCCACCGCCCCGAATCAGCCGGAGCGGATCAAGATGGCGCGGGCGCGTTCCATCACCGGCAAGAGCGAGCGGGTGATGCAGCAAATGGCGGAGGCCGGTGAGATCGACGGCGCCGTCAAGATACGCGGTCAGTGGACCTTCAACGAAATCGAGTTGCGTGCGTGGCTAAAAGATTTGGAGACAAAACAATGTCAGGCACGAAAATCCCTCGCCGTCGCAAAGCCCCGAGAAATACCGAGTGGCGCGGAGAAACGCTCCACGGGCGCATCCGCATCAAGGGCAAGCTCCGGCGCTGGTCGCTACGAACGGGCGATGTCAAACTTGCTCGCAAGCTCGTCGCAGAGGACATCGCGCGGCTGAGATCAGCCGTCTATCACGATGGCGCCAGGGTGAAGTACCGCGACATTGTGGCTTCGTGGGCCGAGCGGCATATTCTCGATGCAGTCGGGCCGCGCACCGCCCACCGTTACGCCGTTTCCCTCAAGCAGATCGAGCCGTTCCTGATCGATCTCTACATCGACGAGATCGACAAGGCCAAGATCGGCGAGATTGTGATGGCGAGGCGCGCGGCCGGCGTGTCGATCGCCACCATCAAGCGCGACCTCACCGCCCTCGCAAGCGTGCTGGCCTTCGCCGAGATCGAGGACGATCCGATCGGCGCCTGGCTGCGGCCGGGCGGTAGGAAGAAATCCCGCCTCAAGGAGCGCCGCGACCCGATCGTGCTGCCCGAGCATCCCCATATCGAGCGCGTGCTCGCCCGCGCCGTCCCGGCGATCGGCGCCATCGCCCAGGCCGCCTTGCTGACCGGCTGCCGGCAGGAGGAGTTGGTTACCGCGGAAGTTGGCCGCCTCGATCACGTCCGCAAGGAACTGACGGTCATCGGCAAGGGCAACAAGCTGCGGGTGGTGAGCTTGAGCGCTGCGGCTTACGACCATCTGCGTCGCCTGCCGCATCGGCTCGGCTGCAAATGGCTGTTCTGGCAGGAGGACGGCGGCCCGCTGCGCGACGTCTCCGGTCGCTTCTACAAGACCGCCAAGGCCGAGGAGAAGGCCGCCGGTAAGGCCGCCGCAGCCGCCGGCCACGATCACCCGGATTTCCGGCGCATGACCTTCCACCACCTGCGCCATCGCTACGCAGTGGACTATCTCAGGAACCGGGAGGGCACGATCCGCGATTTGCAGAAGCAGCTCGGGCACGAGAGCGTGGTCACCACCGAGCTTTACCTGAAGTTCCTGACGCCAGAGGAGGCCGTGGCGGCGATGCACGGTTCCGCGCCGGCGCCGGCGGCTGCGCAGGTCGAGCAAAAAGGCGCGTGAGGAGTCGCAAAAAGAGTCGCAGTGCCAACGGTTTTTAGCGTCATGCGTTCCAGCTTATGCCCATAAATGCGAGAGAAAACGAACATGATGACGAGTCGCAACACCCCTTCTCCAATGGGTTTTGTAAACCGTTGGTCGGGAGTTCAATTCTCTCACCCGGCACCACAGCAAAATCAACATAAGTTCGATGTGGCGGGCCTTCCCGCGCGGTCGGCAATGGCCGAATCCGCCGAATCCACCGAATCCAACGTCGATCTCCCGTATCGCAAAAGTGGTCACAACGACCACTTGGCCTATCCCCTTGACCAGCGGTTCGAAATTTCGCCGGCAGTATGGCCGGGCGACAAAAATAGCCCGCCGCACCGGCCTTTTTCGGACGGCGATGGCGGCGGCGCTGGTCGCAAAAGTGGTCACAGCAAAGACATCCTCGCCGGCCTCGGCGCCTCGATCGCGGCGGTGATCCTCGCCGCCGGCATCGTGGTGGCGATCGATTACGTCTACCGGCCGGTGCTCGACGGCAACGGCCATCCGGTGGTGTTGAGAGGGAGTGCGTGGTGAAACGCCCCCTCAAGCCCCTCGACTACATTATCGGCGCCGCGTTCCTGATCTTTGTCCTGGCCGGCGCCTGGCTGGCATTCATGAACGGCGGGGGGCTGCTGTGAGCGATCTCGCTGACTACGTCGCCGACAATTATGGGCTTTGCATTATGGCCCCGTGTCGATGTCTCAAGGAAGGCTGGATTGGGCGCAGGTGTCCGGCTTGGGTGCCGATAAAAGCCACGACATGGGCCGAACTACAAAACGCGCAAATTGTATTTGCCCGCGAGGCGCGCGCATGAGCATCGACCGCCAGAAGGGCAAGCTCAACTTCATCTGCGACCATTGCGGTGAATTCATCGAGGGCGAGGATGATTTTGGAATGTTGTGGGCGGAAGCCAAGGAAGCTGGCTGGCGCGCGCGTAAGCGCGAGGACGATGGAAAGTGGCAGCATCAGTGCCCGAATTGTGCCGGGGCAAAATGGCAGCAGTGAGCGTTCCAGCGCCCGGATCAGTGGCGGCATAGAGGCAATAGATGACGACATTTCCTCTCCCCAAGGCCGTGCTCGATCAGCACTCGTTGGTGCTCGGTAAGACTCGCTCCGGCAAATCCTCCACCATGCGCGTGATGGTCGAGCGACTACTCGATGACAAAAAGCCGGTCTGCATCATCGATCCGAAAGGCGACTGGTGGGGCATCAAGTCGTCGGCCGATGGCAAGAAGGCCGGCTATGACGTGGTGATCTTCGGAGGCACGCACGCGGACGTGCCGATCAATGCACAGTCGGGCAAGGTGGTGGCCGAACTGGTCGCCACCGGCAACCGCCCGGCATTGATCGACCTGGGCGGCTGGATGGTGGGCGAGCGCACGCGGTTCTTTATCGACTTCGCTTCGACACTATTCACCAAGACGCACGGGCACCGCTGGCTCGTGATTGACGAATGCCACAACTTCGCGCCGCAGGGAAAAGTCCAGGACCCACAAGCCGGCATGTCACTGCATTGGGCAAACCGTCTCGCCAGCGAGGGCGCCGGCAAGGGCGTCGTGTTGATCTCGGCTTCGCAGCGACCGCAGAAGGTGCACAAAGACTATGTGACCTCGCACGAGACGCTGATCGCCAAGCGCGTTATTCACCCGCTCGATCGCGACGCCATGAAGGAATGGATCGACGGCTGCGGAGATCCCGCCAAGGGCAAGGAAGTGCTCGACAGCCTGGCCGGCCTGCAAAAGCCGCAAGGTTGGGTGTGGTCACCGGAAATTGATTTCGGGCCGAAGCTCGTCACCTTCCCGATGTTCAAGACCTACGACAGCTTCGCTGTGCAGACGGGAAAGGCGGGGCGCAAACTCAAGGGATGGGCTTCGGTCGATCTGGATGACGTCAAGGCCAAGCTCGCCACCGTGGTCGAAGAAGCCAAGGCGAATGACCCGAAAGAGCTACGCGCGCAAGTCGCTGAATTGAAGCGCGAAATCGCGAAGTTGACTTATAAGTCAACAGTGCCGGCCTCACCCGCCAAGCCCGACAAGGACGCGATCGCCACAGTCGAGAAGCGCGGATTTGAGCTGGCGGAAAAGAAACTGCGCGGCGCGATGGAGCGCGAGCTGCGCAAGCGGCTGAAAGACACGCTCGGCATGTTGCGCGGCTATGCCCGCAAATTCGTCGAACAGATCGAGGGCGAGCTTGAAGCCGTCAACGTCCGGGAAGCGAAGGCTGAAGCGGTGACGTTTACGCCTTCGCCCGTTCCTGCCGCGTCGGCCCCGCGCCTGCGTATGAGCATTGTTCCTCATAAGCGCGCCGTGCGAGGCAGCGATTTGGTTGACGCGCCGCTTCCGCCGATTGTACTCACCATTGGCGATACCGTCCTCACCGGCCCGATGCGCCAATGCCTGCAAGCCTTGGCCTGGTGGAGCGCGATGGGACACCAAACGCCGACGCGCGCCCAGGTCGCGGCGATCTGCGGCTGGAAGTCGAAGGGCAGCAATCTCCGCAACCGGCTGGCCGAACTATCTGCGGCCGGGCTGATCGTCTATCCGCAGACCGGGATAATTCATCTTACCGACGCGGGCGCCGCAGCGGCGCCGTCGCCGGACACCGGCACCACGTTGATCGACAGCATCCGCGCCGCCTGCACCGGCCCGATGCTTACATTGTTCGACGCGCTGCTCGCCTTCCACAATGAAGGCCGGAGCGAGGTCACGCGTGAGATGATCGGCGAACGTGTCGGGTGGGAGGCGAGTGGCAGCAACTTGCGCAATCGATTAGCCGAACTCAGCGCCATCGAAGTGATCGGTTATCCGCGCAAGGGCGAGGTGTCGCTGCAGGGATGGGTCACTGAAATGAGGGCTGCCGCATGAGCAAAGTCAGCATCGACCAGCAGATCGAGGAAGTTGAGCGCGAGCTTAAGTATAGAGGCGACGTTTACCCGCGGCTGGTAAGAACCTTCAAGATGAAGCAATCCCACGCCGACTTCCACATCGCCCGCATGGAGGTGGTGCTGGAGACGTTAAAGTGGAACAAGGACAACCGCGAGCATGTGATCGACTGGATCAGGAACAAGCCAGAGAAGAAGGAAGGACAAGCAGCATGAAAATCCTGGACCGCCGGAAGATCGAGCCATTTCACTTGATGGCGGGCGACTCGCTCATCGTAATGCACACCGAGAATAAGACCGGACAGGTCGGATTGTTCGGGCGCATCAAGACCACAACGAAAGAGCTGGCCAGGACCACCGTCACACCAACTCAGGCCATGACCGTCGACGAGGCCGTCTTGATCGAAACGGAGTTCGAAGGCCGTCGCGCGCTCGGCGGCCTCGTACTTGAAAAAGAGAAAAAGGAAACCCCGTGACCACCACCGTCGCCATCCAGAAAAAACCTGCCCCCGTCACCATCACGCTCAAGCTCACCTATCAGGCCGCCGACGTCACCACGATCGCAGCCTTCACCGCAGAGGCCGACAAGGCCAAGCAATTTGCCGAAGAAGCCCGCAAGCGCGGCACCGTTAAGGGAACGGTGAAGATTGGAAGTCAGAAGTTCGAACTGTGACAGCGTGCTTTTGCAAACTGCGCCTGGCGCGTTGCCTTTGGCCGGGTCAGCGCGATGCCGACATCGAGCAATTTCGGCAGGAACAAAGTGGAGGATTGAAAATGGTTGAAGTTGTTGCGGCCGAAATGCCGCGCTACAAATCTCACAAGACCGTGCACGCGCTCAAGATCAAGAGCATTGAGACTAGCTACAATGATGCGCACCACCGGCGTGAAGTGAAGTTCAATTTTGAAGACGACGGCTACGCGCCGATCGTCGAGGATGCCGAAATCTGCCAGCGCTATCAGCCGAAACCTGGCGATTATTACGTCGTTTACGACGATGGTTATAAATCGCTCTCGCCGGCGAAGGCCTTCGAGGAAGGCTACACGCAAATCTGATGCGCGGCGTTGGCGCGTAGAGCAATCTCAAACGAGGAGGCAAGCATGGGTGACTTCACTGGCGCAGTTGCGATCATCGTCGTCATGGCGGCGGTCGGTACGGCGATCGCCTGGCTGTTCGGCCTCGAGATCCCACGCGAATGGGCAGTGATCGTTGCCGCCGCCATAGTCCTGGTGGCGCTTGGCATCGGCGGCTCGTGGCTGTGCTGGCGCAGCGCACGGCGGGGGGTGACGTAGGAATTTTTGATGTTCACCCGTCGATGGCTTCTGAGCTTGTTCGCACTGGCGCCGGCCGCGGCGATCGCATCGAAGCTACCATCGGCTCCGAAACGTGAGTTAGTCGGATATTTTAGAAACATCCCGATCTACAAACTCGATGCGCCTTTTGACATGAGGATAGTCGTTCCGCCCCGGCTGTTTGCGGCCGCCAAGGCCGCTGGCTATGACCCCCGCTTCATGATCGAACAGCAACCGATGCCGACAATTAAAACCGGTTCGCCTTCGCCAGCGCCTTCTTCTCGAAATTCTCCAGGGCAATCTTCTGAGCGAGCATGACGTCGCCGGCGACGAGGCCACCTTCGGGCAAGAAGCACCAGCCGTTCTTCGGTTCACCTTTCCGATCGAGCTCGTAGATGTTCATCTGGCGGCCGTGGCTGATGCGATAGCGCTTGCCGGTGTCGGAACCGACGACTTCAAAATATCGCTTGTCGTCGTACTGCTTGAGCTGCTCCGCCGAGAGCCACTCTTTGAGAAGCTTCTCTCCCTTCTTCTGGCTCTCGTCACCGCCGACGTCGAAGTCCATGTAGGGCGAGAAGAGATTGGCGCGTATGAAGTCACCCATGACCTCCTGTCGAAATGCGTAGAGGCCGTTATTGACGCTAGGTCGAGAGGCGTTGAACCGTTCTTGCGCGTAGCGCATTCGAATTTCAGTTGCGGTTTGCGGCAGCGCGACAGGCTGGATAGCCCCGGGCATGATGGAATCGGAAATGCGGACCGCGTTGCGCACCCAGTCGATCCAGAACCGGCAACCGTAGTTGTCGATCGGCTCTTCATTGCCTCGCGCCGGAGCGCGCGCTATCTCGACGATGCCATCTGGTCGGGCATATTCCCGGCGCATCCGGTCCAGGTCGCCTATGCTAAACACGCTCTCATTGGCCACAAGGGCCTGCGGTGCGCGGCGAGCCGCGTGATGGCGGCGAATATGTTCAGCGCGTTCATGGTATTGCCGCGTTGCGCGATGAACAATTTCAGGGTCGCCAGTCACCATCGCGATTTGCATGATTTCATCGCTAAGGGCGGCCAGGGCGACTACCATCAAATGATCTTCATAGCAGCGGGAGAAAAGGCTCTGCAGCTCGCGCACCAAATCATAGGCAATACGGCCGTTTTCGATCGGCGAGGCCTCACCAAGAAGCTCGCGCTCATCGACACACCATCGATGATGCCTATCATTGGTGAGGGAGAGCTCGAACTCGACACAAAGATTATAGTCGTCGCGGCGAGCAGAAATATCGCGCCCTAACGGTGCGTCACGCCCATAGCTGGAAAGGACGTGCCGAAATTCACGTTCCGCGGCGCGAACCGCCGGATGCATCAGCCGCCTTGAAGCCGCGGAAAGAACACCGTCTCTTCGGCATTCGGATCGAAGGTTCGCATCAGTTCGGTCTTACCGCCCTCGACGCGCTTGGCGGCGGTGAAACCGACGCCGGTCAATTCCTTGAAGCGGGCCTCGGCCGCGGCGAGCTCGTCGGCCTTTGCTGGATCGAATTCGTGCCGGCTGTCGCCGGTGCGGTCCATGACGATGTGGCGGGACATGTGGGGTGGTCTCCAGCTGAAGCTGGAATCTTCAGTAGCCCGATTTAATTTAAAATCAAGAACACAACGCGGCTGCTCCTGCGGCGGCGTGGCGATCGCCGTCGAACACATCGTAATCATCAGGCGACCGGGAGCCTTCCGGCCGGGATTTAGTCGCCGATTCCAGAACTGGCACCGGAGACGCCCCAATTTGGCTATTTCGCTTGGTACATCAATTGGTTAGGAAAAGGACACTCGCCCTACCCTCCCACACATTATACCGGGCCGATTAGAAGGCCGCTGGTGCGCTGAAAATACATCTGCCGTGTACAAGAGCGCCGGATAGGAATTAGCCTACGGCGCCCGGGTCCGCCCGTGGATACCGAGCCTTTTAAGTGCCCCCCCCAAACGCAAAAAGACCGCCCCGGCGCGAGGGCCGAGGCGGGAATTTAGGATGGCGGCAAGCCGCCAAAATTCAGTCGGGTGCTATGGTGGTCGAATAGTTCGGCTCGATCGCATCGGTCGTGGTCTGGTAGCCGCCCTTCGCGGCGATCAGCACGGCGCTGGCCAGCACGATCGCGATGATCCAGAGATTGGTCTCGATCGCGTTGCGCGCGCGATCCTTGTCGTCCTGTTGCGGCATCCTATTGCGGCTGCACGCTCGCGACCGCCGAGACGAAAAAGGCCCACGCCGCCTTGCAGCCGCCGACCACACCGAGCGCCACAGCGGTCAGAATGGCCTTGCCGATGATGCCCTCCGTGCGCCGGCGCGTGCGCCTCGTCCAATCCATGTCGGTGCGAGATTCCGGATCGGCCACCATCTCGCGCAGGCGCACGAAGCAGGCCTGCGATTCGATCGGGTTCTTCGGATCGAGGCCGATGGCGGTGAGCATGCCGCGCACGCTTTTTTCCGCCGCCTCGTCCGCGACATTGCGCAAGAGCGCGATGTCGCCCGGTCCAAGCTTGTCGATGCGCAGGCGGCTTTCGGTCATGTGAGCACTATCACTCGCCGCCTTTGTCGCGGCCGAACCACATCTTGCCAATGCCCATGACGGTCGGAGCGCCGAACAGGAAGTAAATCACTGTGTTGCCCCAATCGGCCACCTGCCCGTGGACGGCTGGCGTGCTGCCCCAACCGAGCATGGTGTCCCAGATGTAGATTTTCCATTCAAAGCCGACCAGCGGAATAGCGAAGGCGATCAGCAGCGCGGTCAGAAATTTATTGCTGGCGAAGATGCCGAGCTTGGCGGTGTTCTCGTGTTCCTGCTGCGCGGCGGCCGCGACCAGCTTCACCGCCACGTCGCGATCGCCGCCAATGCGCGCCTGAACCAAGCTCACTTTGGCGTTGAAGAATGCCGTGGTGATGCCGGTGACGATATTTCCGATGGCCGGCAGGGCGCCGAGTAAAGCAAACATCACTGACACCCGATCGACGCGACCCATGCGCCAATTTTCAATTCGATCATCGCTGCGAGACAAGCCGCGACGAATATCGCCGTGCCGGCAAGAACGTAGGGAACGACTTCGCCGGGGCTAATGGCGGTCGGTATTATCATGTTTTCGCGCTTCGCGTTCTTTTGCAATTCTGCGAGCGCCCACGTCTTGCCTGCGCCGACGATGACGATGAAGCTGTAGAGCCCGCCGATCATGGTGGCGAGCGACGCCACAATCGCCATGCAGATCACGGCGTAGGGGTAAAGTATTTGATAGGCTTGCATTGGCTATTTCTCCAGTTCAGGCGTGAGGCTGACCAGCGGTGCGATGGCAATCCAAACGGCGGTGATGTCGCTCACCAGCCGAGCATCGGTTGCATGGTTGATCGCCGAAGAGCCCGGCGCAGCTCAGGCGTACCAAATCCAGAACACCAGGCCGCCGAGCGCAGCGCCGGGCACGACGTCGACGACGTAGTGCTGTTTTGTCTTGAGCGCGCTCGCCGCGATCAGGATCGGGAAAGCGACCCCAATATGCCCCGCCGTCGGCCACTCGTGCCAGATCATCAAATCGGTGACAGTCGCGACGCTCACATGCATCGACGGCATGGAATTGCGCAGTTTGTCGAAACTCCACACCAGGTCGAGGAAGCGTTGCGACCAGGTGCCCTCCCAAGGACCGCGCCAATTCGTGCGCCACTCCGCCGGGATCGCGACCGGCACGAACAGGAAAAAGCACACCTGCACCGCGAGCAAGAAGAGATAGCAGCCGGTGGCGTAACCATAGGCCTGCCACGTCGGCATCGAAAACGCGGCAAGCACGATCATCGGATAATAAAGTGCGCTATAAACCCAGACCCAACGAGGATCGTAGCTCACCAGCGCATCAAACCGCGTTTCGAGGTAGCGCGGCTCGAACCAGCGGCGCCGCTGTGCCCAAAAATAGAACTGGTAGCCGCCGATGATGAGTACGACGGTCATAACCAACTCGATGAGACGTCCGCCTGAACTAAACATGACCGCTACGCGCTTTTAGAGGCGGCCACGAGAGCTTAGCTTTTCGTCTTATCGGCAGTGTCGTCCGACACAACGCCGACGGTGCGCCGGCGGCAGAGCTCGGTGATCAGCCCGATCGCGATCACGTAATAGGGGATGTATTCGGGCTTGAGCACCGCGTGGATCGCGGTATCGACGTTCGGATCGGCGACCAGCGACTGCCCGCTCGCGAGCAGCAGTCCCATGAGCGCGACAACCCGCGCCCACAGGATGGTGAGCGAGTGTTTGAACGCCGCTTTGAGATTTTCCCACATGGGATCACGCGCTCGCCTTCGGCGCGGCATTGGCGGCGGCGTCAACAGCGGCAATGGCCGGCGCCTGCACCTTTGCGGCGACTGCCTGCAATGCGTTGCCCATGCCGTCGATCTTGGCGTTGAGTGCGGCCACATCGCCGCCGGAAATCGTGGTGGCGCGCGTCACCGCCGAAGTTGCAGCGGCGGCGACGGAATAGATGTGGGTCGAAAGCCAATAGCCGAGCACGGTGCCGATGACGGCGCCGATCAGCAGACAGATCAATGCGAGTTCCATGGTTATCTCCTGTCAGGCTGCGACCGGGACCGGCACCATGCCGGGGGTCGCGGCTTCCTGTTGCGATTTGTGCCAGCGCTCGATCGCGTAGCCGGCGATGGCGACGCCGCCGACGATGACGATGCCGAGCGCCGCGGCTTCCGCCGGATGTACTTTGATCCAATCCCACGCCGCGAAGCCGCCGCCGGCCGAAATCGGCGCGGAAGTCTGAGCGAGGATCTTCTTGTTCTCGACCGCGGTCTTCAGTGCCGGATGCAGCGGCACCACGCCCTTGCCGGCCTGTTGAATATCAGGCGCCGGCACTGGCAGCGCGGCCGATCCGCTGGCGGCGAGCTGCAGCGAGAAGGTTTTCACCTCGGCGACGCGCGCGCCCCAGCCGCGGCCAAACACCGGCCAGGTACGTAGGCTTTGCAGGAAACGTAGCCGCTCGTCGTTGATCGCGATAATGACGGCCTTCGGATCGCGCTTGGCCAATGCGGCGAGAACTTCATCGCTGGTCTTCCAGTCGCTGTCGGGCAGCCCGAGCACCCGGCGCAGCACCTTGCCGCTGCGCCCGATGCCGGAATTCACTCCATAATCGAAGATGCTGTCATCGACGCCGGCCGGCAATTCGTCGCAACGCTGCGCGCCCCAATATTTGGCGCGGTAGATGCTCTTGGCCTCCTCGACCTTCATCGCGCGCACGTCGGCGGCGGTCGCATCCGGCTTCACGTATTTGCGATAGTCGTAAATCGTGATGCCGAAATTGGTCGGGCCACCCGGATCGGCGGCATCGTTGGTGTAGCCGCCCTCGTGCACCAGCAGGCGCGCGAGCGCGGCGTCGTAAGATGACGCGGTCATGACTTATCTCTTGCGGTTGGGGGATGAACGGCGGCGCGCCGTCTTATTGTTTTTCGCCGCTGGTGATCACGAACGAACGGAACTGCCGCATAAATTGCGGTGAGAAGGCGTAGCGATCGATTGCATTGTAGATCGGCAGGAACGCGCGCGCGAGGCCGGACGCCACGTAGTGATAGGACAGCCCCGACAGAAATTCGGTTTCGACCCGCAGCCCCGTACGGCGGAATGTCGTGGCCACTTCTTTCGCCAGAATCGGCCGCTCATTTTCGGTGACGCCGACAGAGCTGTAAAACGGCGACGACGGATCGCGGTAGAGATAGAAGAACAGATTCATGCGGTTGGGATCGAACGCCATGAACCTGCCGCCCTTGCGCAGAATGCGAAAAACCTCATGCGCGCAGCGCGAGGGATCGGGCAAGTGGTGAACGATCGCGCTCAGCAACACACCATCAAAGCTCCCGTGCGAGAAAGGCAAATGCTCGACATCGCCGACCTTGAATTCGATTCCCGGATGCGCGGCTTGTGCCCGCTTAATCAGTGCCGGACTGATATCAACGCCCGTCACCTGATAGCCGGCTGCGGCCAGCAGCGCGCTGAACGCGCCCGAGCCGCAGCCGAGATCGGCTACCCTCGCGCCTGGCGCGAGCCCGGTCAGCCGCACGAAAGCATCGATCAGCCGCTGGCTTGATGCCGGGGTGAAGGCGTCATAGTCCCGCTCGGCGGCATGCCGATCGAAGAATGCGATCTCCTTCGCTTTGCTCTGGGTCGTCGCTTGCAAACTCATCGCTTTACCGAGCCACTTCACCCCACACGCTACAGTAGCAACCTCTTTAAGCCCCGACCAGCCCTGGCGGCCTCACCGCACAGCTAAAATCAGCACTCCTGTGCCACATTCCTGTTTGCCTCATTTGCTATCAGCCTGAATTCGAAATCCACCGACGAGACCGGCGTGTTGCCATCGGTCTGCGCATGGCCATAGACCGGGCCTTCATCGGCCACGCGGCTATCCCAGGAATAATTCCAGTCATTGCCCTGCTGGACGAGGGGGTAGCTTGCGTGATCGGGCTGGCTGTTACGCCCAGCCTTCATGTACGACAGGGTCACGGTGGCGCTCGCCGGGTTCACGATGACGCCTGTGCTGTCGTAGAAATTGACGCTGATGCTCACCGTCGAATCGCGGATGAAGGTCTTCATTCTCTTGTCCGTTCAATCTGCCGCGTCGAGATCGGCCTTGCCGGAGGCGGAAGTGAGCGTCACCCTGGAGCCTTGCGAGACGAGATCGGCTTTTGCCGAGGCGACGGATAGGTGCACCCGTCCGGAGCCGCCAGTGAGCGTGGCTTTACCTGAAGCGCCGAAGAGCAGCGCCCGCACCTTGGCGATGATGACGCGGATCTGGAATAGCTGGATGACGCGCGCCGTTGCCGACAGAGAAATTGCTATAGCCTTCCCGGCAGTTTTGCGGACGTTCGTTGCAGAGGTCGAAGCGACGGCGACGGTCTTCCCGACCAATCTAGCGAGCGTCACCGTGCCTTGAAGCGATGTGGCGATAACCTTGCCCACGCGCCGTGAGATTGCCGTCGCCGTGGTCGATGAGATCTCGAGCGTCTTGCCGGCTGATTTCACAACCGCTGTTGCGCTCGTCGAGGCGATGGAGAGCGTGCGGGAAACCGCCTTGCGGACGCTCGTTGCCGTGGTCGAAGCAACCGCGACGGCCTTCGCGACGCTACGCGAAAAGCTCGTCGCCGTCGTGCAGGTGACGGCGACTATTTTCGAATATATGCGACCCACGACCAAGGCCGTTGTCGTGGCCGAGGCAATCGATATTTTCTTTCCGGCCGATTTTATGACCGCCGTTGCCGTGGCCGAGGCAATCGATATTTTCTTTCCGGCCGATTTTATGACCGCCGTTGTCGTGGCCGATGAGATTGCAAGGGTGTGACCGATAGCGCGCTTGATGGCGGTCGCGGTCGTCGACGCGACGGCGAGCGCCTTATTTACGGACTTGGCGAATGCCGCCGCTGACGTACAAGAGACGGTTACCGTTTGGTTGAACGTGGTGCCCGTCGAAGGCTTGATAGCAAAAGTATTTGTGACCCAAGCCTTGTTGGAACTAACAGTGAATGTAGACGGATCATCACTGGTCGCATTAAGCTGTCGTTGAGCAGAGCCGGTAGAAACAGTAGTTCCACCAGTTTGTGATAGTCCATTCGTGTAGTTGGTGGGGAAGACGCTGACGGTTCCGCTGCCAGCCCGCGCGAATGCGGTTAACCATAGAGTGTCTGCTGCGCCCCACGAAGGCGTATTACTCGGTGGGTCTGGGGTGGTTGAAGTACCTGTTGCCGCTGTAGCCTTTTCTGGAGTGCCTGACCAGCCTGTAATCCGATAACTGTCGTAAACGGTAAGTCTTGCTGTGCCAAGCGTAAAGGTCTGCGTAGAACCTTCCAAGCCACTCGCTGACTTGTAAGCGAAGGTCAGTTGGGCGCTGTTAACATCATCAGTCAGAAACGACCAGCCGGACGAGCTTACCGTAGTTGACGCCGCGAACGCAAAGATAACGACCAGCAAATCACCGGCCGAAATACTCGCAGGCATATTAACTACCTGCGAGGTACTAGACGCGTTGCTTCCGCCGTTAGTGGTCTGAACAACTGGGAAGGCCATAGCTTAGTACCTTCCGGCTAAGTGACTTACGAGAACGTCACTTTGACCGTGAACGCGATGGAGTCATTCGTGGCCAAGTTGATGACGCTGAAATCGCCGTACACGTCCATGTTTCCGCCGGTCGGCGGCGAGCCGGAACCCACCGCGTCGAAAGCGCCGACCTCAGTAATGGCGCGCGTGCCGGCCGCCGTGATGGTGGCGGTCAAGGTCATGTTGTCGTTGGTAACGGTCGTGGTGCCTTGCGTCGGGGTTGCG
>JBGQCE010000020.1:0-14693 GCA_041495185.1 Bradyrhizobium sp. | reverse complement strand
CAACGAGAAGACCGTCGCGAAGAAACAGGCGATCAGCGCCCGCGCGCTTGCCGATCTCGATCGCTGGATTTCCGCTCATCTGCATATTGCAGCGGCGGCGTGAGCATTTCATGAGTTTGCCCAGTGATGACGCCGCTGTGCTGTCGGCGCGATGGACCGATGGCGTGCTCTTGAAGCGCGACGTGTTCTCCACCGTCGAGCGCGGCCGCTTTCGCAGCGATAAAAGCGAAGTCGAGGCGGTGCTGCGCCGGCTCGATCAAGTGCCGTGGTGGTCCTATATCCCGGCGCGTCATCTGTTTGAGCGCGAGCGCCGCGCACTGGCATTGGCGCGCGACCTTCATGTCGGCCCGGAATTGTTGTGGGCCGGCCGGCAGGCGCTGGTGCGCGGATTCATCGACGGGGTGGCGCTGCATCTCGCCAAGCCCCATGGCGATGTCGCCTATTTCCGTTCCGCCAAGCAAGCGCTACGCAAGCTGCATCGCGCTCGTATCTGCCACAACGATCTCGCCAAGGAACAGAACTGGCTGCGCGGCAGTGATGGCCGCGCCTATCTCACCGACTTTCAGCTCGCGGCCTGCTTCAAGACCCGCGGCCGGCTGTTTCGCATCGCGGCCTACGAGGATCTCCGGCATCTCTTGAAGCACAAACGCAGTTATGCGCCGGATGCGCTGACGCCGAAGGAGCGCAAGATTCTCGCGCGCAAATCGTTGGTCGCCAGCATCTGGCTCAAGACCGGCAAGAAGGTCTACCGCGCCATTACCCGCGGGCTCTTTAACTTCACCGATCGCGAAGGCGGCGGCCGGCGGCTGGTCAATGACGCGCCTGTCCTGATCGATCTGATCCGGAAAAATCCGGCCGTCCGCGATACCGCCATTGTCGCGTTCGCCGACCGGCGCAGCGGGGTCGGGCTTTATGCTTTCGTCGAGGCCGACCAGATCGTGCTTGAGGCGCAACTGCGGGCCGAACTCACAGCGGCGAAGGGCCCTAAACCGCCGGAGCATATCCAGGTGGTACAGGCCCTGCCGCGCGATGCCGCCGGAAAGCCCCGCACCGAGATCCTGCAGCTTGTCGCCATGAACCAGCTCGACCTGATCGAACCCATGATGACGAGCGAGACCGACCGCGCATTCCTGAAAGACATTCTGGAATCGCGCAAAAATTTGCGGGACCGGTTTAATTTTGAGGCGGCGGACCTGGCGCCGTCCCCAACAGACGTCATCACCCGCGAAGGCGGGTGATCCAGTATTCCAGAGCGTCGGTGATGGATCGAGAGGCCGCGGCGTACTGGATACTCCGCTTTCGCAGAGTATGACGACCTCTCGTGCCGCAGCACGGTGCACCGTCAAGCTTACGAAAACACCCGCGACCGCGACGCCCGCCACAAGGTCCACAGCGTTCGAAGCCTCGATCTGACGCGCGGCACGAACGGATCGCTGTCCGCGCGCGACATTCGTACGAGATCGCGGGCAACCAGCGCCAGCGGCAGGAACACCGGCCTCACCTCCGGCGGCACGCTCGCCAGCAGCGCGAAGGCGGTCTTCAGATGTTCCTGCGCCTCACCGATCAGTTGATCCAGCGCGGCGCGCAGCTTTGGGGTCTCCTTGACCGCAAATACCGCTTCCTTTCCGCTGCCGCTGTTCTCGAGCAATTGCAGCGGCACGAACAGCTGGCGCCGCGAGGCGTCCAGCGGCAGTGCCGCCATCACCTCGGCAATGCCCTGCGCCAGTCCTGCGTGGCGCGCGAGATGCTCGATCTCGGGGGATTGCCACCCGGCAATCCCTGCGCCCAGCGAAAACAACGTCGACGAGGTGTCGTTGATATAGCCTTCCAGCGCGGCCATGGTCGGCATCGGATCGTTGTAAAGGTCGAACTGATGCTCGTCGATCAGCCGCGACAGCCGCTCGACCGGCAAATGACAATTGCGGATCGCCAGTCTGAGTTCGGCCGCAACCGGATTGCCCTCGACGCCGCCATGATGACCCGCGCCGGCGAGCATGTCCGTCCACCATTGCAGGCGTATTTCGCCGGGCAGCGGCTGGCTCACCTGATCGCGCACGCGGGAAATCTCGACGTTGAAGGCGTAGATCGCCAACAGTGGCCGGCGCTGGGCAACCGGCACGTACAGCGTGGATGCGTAGCGGGCAAAATCGTGGCTGCGCACGAGCTCGGCGCAGAAGCCCGCGGCCTCCCTGGCTCCGTCCGCGCCGCTCATGGCACTGCAATCAGCGCCGCCGCGACGCGACGCCGCTCGCCGATCATGATGTTGTAGGTTCGGATCGCGGGACCGGTCTGCATTGCATCCAGCACCACGCCGACCGCGCGCAGCGCCTCGCGAAGGCCGGATGGCGGCAACCAGACATCGGTACCGGTGCCGATGATCAGTGTATCGATGCCGTTAGCGGCGGCGAATACCTGTTCCAGCGAGGCCTCGTTGATTTCCCGGGGCGTTGTGACCGGCCAGGCCCAGATCGCCTCCGGCAGGCACAGCAGCGAGCCGCGATGCGACATATCGGCGAAGGCGAACCCGCCATTGCCGTAGGCCTCGATCGGCGCCGACCTCGGAAGATGCGGAGCGTCCGAGCGGCTCGTTGTTTGTTTGGGCATGATCTTGTCCGAAAACCGGTTCCCACTTTTCGGGATCATGCCCTGTTACTTCTTCGAAGGCTTGTCCGGCGCCTCGGCCCGGTGGGTGCCGACGCCGAGATAGATCAGGATCGGCGCCGCGATGAAGATCGAGGTGTAGGTGCCCACCAGCACCACGCCGAACATCATGACCGCGGTGAAGCTGTGAATGGCGTGGCCGCCGAACACCAATAGCGCCAGAAGCGCCAGCGTCACCGTGACGTGGGTGATGATCGAACGCGACAGCGTCGAATTGATGGATTCATTGAGCAGTTCAGGCATCGGCATTTTCTTGTAACGCCGCAGCATTTCACGGATCCGGTCATAGATCACGACGGTGTCGTTCAGCGAATAGCCGAGAATCGTCAAAAGCGCCGCGATGCTGGTGAGATCGAAATCGACCTGCGAGATCGACATGAAGCCGATGGTGAGCACTATATCGTGGACGTTGGCGATCATGGCGCCGAGCGCGAACTGCCACTCGAACCGGAACCAGAGATAGATCAGGATCGCAAAGATCGCGAGCATCAGGCCGAGCATGCCGTAGGCCAGCAATTCCCCGGAAACGCGCGGTCCTACCACTTCGACACGGCGATATTCGACGGCATCCCCGAGCGCGCCGCGAACCTTTTGCACTGCCGCCTGTTGCGCGGCATCGCCGCCGGGCTGTTCGGCCACCCGGATCAGCACGTCGGCGGGACCACCGAACTGCTGCAGCTGTATGTCGCCGAGACCGAGATTGCTCAACGTCGCGCGCATACCCGGAATATCGGCGGCGCCGGATTTGGCTTGCACTTCCAGCAGCGTGCCGCCCTTGAAGTCGATGCCGAAATTCAGCCCGTGAGTGAAGAACAGCGTGATCGCGACAATCGAGAGCAGCGCCGAAATCGGAAAACTGATGCGGCGAAAGCGGGTGAAATCGAAGTGCGTATCGTCGGGCACGATCCGCAGCGACGGCAGCAAGCCGAAGCAGCTGACCACGGTCAGCGCGGCAATCAGAACGCCAAGCCCGATGAGAACGAAATGTGTCACAGCCGGCTCCGCATTCTCCGCACGAACATGATCCAGCTACGCTGGATCATGTTCGTCGCTCTATTTTCCCGTTGGGGCATGATCTGCTCCGAAAACCGGTGTCCACTTTTCGGGATCATGCCCTAGATCGGCACGCTATGCGGCCGCTTCCACCTCACCCAGCCGGCGACGATCAGGCGGGTGAGCAAAAACGCGGTGAAAACCGTGGTGATGATGCCGATGCCGAGCGTCACGGCGAAGCCACGCACCGGCCCGGTGCCGATATAGAACAGCACCGCGGCGGCGATGAAGGTGGTGATGTTGGAATCCAGAATTGTCGGCAGCGCCCGCTTGAAACCGGCGTCGATGGCGGAAATCGCGTTGCGCCCACCGCGCAATTCCTCGCGGATCCGCTCGTAGATCAGCACGTTGGAATCCACGGCGATGCCGACCGTCAGCACGATGCCGGCGATGCCGGGCAGCGTCAGCGTGGCGTTCAAGAACGAAAGCACACCAAAGATCATCGCAACATTGATGGCGACCGCGATGTTGGCGAACACGCCGAACAGCCGGTAGGTCACCAGCATGAACACGATCACCATGATCGAGCCGACGTAAGCCGCGAGTTCGCCCTTCTCGATCGAATCCTGGCCGAGGCCCGGTCCGACGGTACGCTCCTCGATGATCGTGAGCGGCGCCGGCAGCGCGCCGGCCCGCAGCAGGATCGACAGATCGTTGGCCGCCTGCACCGTAAAGCTGCCGGAAATCTGGCCGGAGCCGCCGGTGATCGGCTCGCGGATCACGGGAGCGGAAATCACCTCATTGTCGAGCACGATGGCAAAGGGTTGTCCGACGTTCTCCGAAGTCGCCTGCGCGAATTTGCGCGAGCCCGAAGTATTGAAGCGGAAGCTGACGATCGGTTCGCCCGAGCGCTGGTCGAAGCCCGGCTGCGCGTCGGTCAGATCGCCGCCGGAGACCAGAACCTGCTTCTTGATCACATAAGGCATCTTCGGCGAGGTCGAACTCATCAGCAGTTCGGAATCAGGCGGCACCCTGCCCTGTTGGGCCTGGTCCGCCGGTACCGTGGGATCGACCATGCGGAAATCGAGCTTGGCCGTCTTGCCGAGCAACTCCTTCAGCCGGGTCGGGTCCTGCAAGCCCGGCACCTGCACCAGAATACGGTCGGTACCCTGGCGCTGGATCAACGGCTCCACGGTGCCGAGTTCGTTGACTCGGCGTTCGACGATCTGGATCGACTGCTCGACCGACTGGCGCACGCGCTCGGTGATCGCCGCGGGTGGAACAGTCAAGCGGATCAGCCCGCCGCCGGCGTCGCTGACTTCAAGGCTGCGCTGGCCGCTGGAACCGAGCAAACCGCCGAGCGGCTGCGACAGGTCGCGCAGTTTGGTCAGCGCGTTTTGCACGTCGGTGTCCTTGACGCGAACCTCGACGCTATCGGTGCGCGCGGCGAGGCCGGTATAGCCGATCTTGGCATCGCGCAATGTACGGCGCACGTCGTCGCGAACCTGATCGAGCTTGTCCTTCTTGACCGAGTTGGAATCGACTTCGAGCAAGATATGCGAGCCACCCTGCAGATCGAGACCGAGCACCAGATGGCGCTGTGCCCATTTCGGCCAGGTCTTGACCTTGGATTCGGGGAAGAAATTCGGAACGGCGCAAAGGCACACCACCAGCGCCGTCAGGATGATCGCCAGCGCCTTCCACCGCGTGAAATACAACATCGAGTTGACCTGTCAGATCCAGGAGAATGCGGCGCGCAAAAACGCTAGCTCGCGGACGTCTCGTCCTTGGCGGTTTCAGTCTTTTCCTTCGCCGGCTCGCCCTTGGCGCGCACACCCGAGATCATCTGCCGCATTTGCCGCACCCTGACGCCATCAGAGATTTCGAATTCGATCTGGTCGTCATCGACCACTTTTGTCACTTTGCCGACCAGCCCGCCCGATGTGACGACGGTGTCGCCGCGGCGGATGTTCTTCACGAGTTCGGCGTGGTCCTTCACCTTCTTCTGCTGCGGCCTCAGAATCAGGAAATACATGATCACGAAGATCAGCGCGAACGGCAGCAGCGACATCAACATGCTGTTGGTATCGCCCCCGGCCGCGGCCTGGGCAAACGCAGGAGTAATCAGCATTCGGACAATCCTCGTGAAACGGGAATGAACCGGCAACGTCTTGACGTCAGGCCGGTTCGGGTAAATTCGCGCGGACTATAACGGCCGCGGTCCCAATTGCAACGCCGCCCAACCCCTCTTTTGCCCTTCATTTGAGTGGCTTGCGGCCCCCTTTAAGGCCCGATATGGGTGATGGTCAGGAACCCCGAAGATGACAAAAAAGCCCCGGAAAACAGGCTCCCGCATAGCCTCGAAGGCGGTGTCCGCCAAATCCGCGCCCGCCGCGACAAAACGTCCGGCAACCGCCGCCACAAGTGGCGCGGACGAGCGCATTGCGCGCGCCCTCGAAGCGATCGCCTTGCACCTGTCCGCGGCGACGCCGACGCAAGGCGCCGCCGATGCACTTGGCAGCGCCGACGCCTTTGTCTGGCACCCGAATGGACGGCTGGCGCCTGTGCCTCACGTCAGCCGCGTCGATCTCGGTCTGCTCAAGGGTATCGACCGGATGCGCGATATCCTGATCGAGAATACCGCACGCTTCGCCAACGGACTCCCCGCCAACAACGCGCTGCTATGGGGCGCGCGCGGCATGGGTAAATCATCGCTGGTCAAGGCCGCGCATGCCAGCATCAATGTGAATCGCAAGCCGGCCGATCGCCTCAAGCTGATCGAGATCCATCGCGAGGATATCGAAAGCCTGCCCATGCTGATGGGGCTGCTGCGCCTGTCGCCATTCCATTTCATCGTGTTCTGCGACGACCTGTCGTTCGACGGCAATGATGCCTCCTACAAGTCGCTGAAAGCGGTGCTGGAAGGCGGTATCGAAGGCCGGCCCGACAACGTGATCCTGTACGCCACCTCGAACCGCAGGCATCTGCTGCCGCGCGACATGATGGAGAACGAACGCTCCACCGCGATCAATCCCGGCGAGGCGGTCGAGGAGAAAGTGTCGCTCTCGGACCGGTTCGGATTATGGCTCGGCTTTCACCGCTGCAGCCAGGATGAATACCTGGCCATGGTGAAGGGCTATTGCGGCCATTTCGGCATCAAGCTCGCCGAAGCGGAGCTCGAACGCGAGGCGCTGGAATGGTCGACCACGCGCGGCTCGCGCTCGGGGCGTGTCGCCTGGCAGTTCACGCAGGAACTGGCGGGAAGGCTTGGGGTGAGGCTGGTGGGGAAGTAATCGCGGGTACGTTGACGAGAGAACGGACAACGCTTCGCCGCAGTTAATCGTCATCCCTGCGAAAGGGATCCAGTACGCCGCGGCGGTTCGACTCAATCACTGGCGCTGGAATACTGGGTCGCCCGGTCAAGCCGGGCGATGACAGTTGTAGGTGTGGATGCGGCGTGCCCTGCAGTGGCTCACGCCCCGTTGAGGAATTGAAGCGGGTCAACCGGCGAGGATCCTTTGCGGATCTCGAAGTGGAGCTGCGGCGACCCCACCTCGCCCGACTGACCCGATTTGGCAATGATCTGGCCGCGCTTGATCGTGTCCCCGCGCCTCACCAGCAGTTCACTCGCATGGGCATATGCGGTGACGTAGCCGTTGGAGTGCCGAACCAGAACCAGATTGCCATAACCCTTGAGTTCATTTCCGGAATAGGCCACGACGCCGTCTTCCGCCGCCTTCACCGGCGTGCCTTCCGGCACCGCCAGATTGATACCGTCGTTCGCCTTGCCGTTGGTCTTGGCGCCGTAGCTGGTGATCACCTTGCCGCGCACCGGCCAGCGGAAGGTCGGCAGCGCCCCGGTCGCCTCGGCTGCCTTGACCGGCGCTTCAGCCGAAGGTTCGTCGATCTTCGTTGTGGCCTGGGCCAGCCGCGCGCTTTGCTGCGGACCGCCTGCGGCCGCGGCCATTTTGGTGGCGGGCGGCGCCAATCCAGCGGCAGGCTCGGCGGCTGCAACAGCCGCCGGCGCAACCGCCGCCGACTTCGCGGCGGGGACAGTCAACTTCATGCCGAGCTTGATTTTCGCCGAGGTATCGATGTTGTTGGCTCTTGCCAGTTCCGACAGCGATACATGATTGCGACGGGCGACGCTGATAAGCGTATCGCCATGATTGACGACATGGACCGATGGCGCGGCATTGGCGGCAACAACCGCATTGCTTGCCGGCGCGGCCAATGCGGGCGCGGCAATCGTGGCGGGGGTCTGAAATGGAATGATCAGCTGCTGGCCCGGCGACAAGGCGCGCGGCCCCTTGTAACCGTTAGCCTGCAGGATCGCAGCGGGCTTAACATTGTAGCGGTGCGCCAATGTATCGAGCGTGTCGCTGGTGCCGACAATGATCGTGGTGCCGCCCTGGCCTGCAACGCGGGTCGCCGCGACCGAACGCGGCGCGACGCTGCCGGTGATCTCGATCGGATGCGCGGGCGGAGCATACGAGGCCAGCCCGCGCCCTCCTCCGGACACGCCGGCATTCGCGGCCGGATAGGACTGCGGCGCGGAGATCGGCGGCGGCAAGGCCTGCGACCGGTAATGCGATTGCGGACGGGCATATTGCGGAAGTTCGCGGCGCTCGACCGCGGGCGCCGGCACAGAGCCCGTGGCTTCCTGTTGTGAGGCAAACGGATTGGAAAAGGAATTTTGCGAGAGGCGGCTCGACATGTCGGCGCTGCAGCCGGCAAACCCAATCGACATCAGCGCCAGCGCCGCAACGTGCGGCATGCGGCGCGAGTAAAGCAACTCGACGACACGGGACATGGTTACTCACTCGTACGCAACAAAATACTGTTTTGAGTAAACACCTCCCCAGTAAACAACCGCTTAACCCTGCGAATAAGACGTTGGCAGGACAGCCGATCCGGACTTCTAGAGTTCGCGGGCGATGCCCGGCAGCGCGGGCACAAAACGCACATCCACCAGCGCCTTACGATCGAAACCGGCGTCCGTCCTGGTGACGCGGATCAGGGTCTGGGTGCCGTGATGCGGTCCGACCGGGGCGATCAGGATACCGCCGGGCTCGAGCCGAGCCGTTAACGTTTCGGGAATCTGTTCCATCGCCGCGGTAACGATGATGCGGTCGAAATTGCCGGTGCCGGCCGGGATGTCGAAGCCATCCCCCAGCATCACCTCGACATTGTCGCATCCGATCTTCTCAAGCCGCGCCCGGGCGCTGTCGGCGAGCGTCCGGTAGCGCTCGATCGTCAACACCTGCCGGCAAAGCCGCGACAGGATGGCGGCCTGGTAGCCCGAGCCGGTGCCGATCTCGAGCACGCGGTGGTGTTTCTGCAGTTGCAACTGCTCGGTCATGTAAGCCACCACGAATGGCTGGCTGATGGTTTGCCCGCAGGCAATGCCGAGCGCGCTGTCGCGGTAGGCGTCGGCGCGATTGGCCGGCGCGACGAAGATCTCGCGCGGAATCTCCTCCATGGCGCGCAAAACCGCCTGATTGCTGATCCCGCGCCGCCGCAGGGTGAGCTGAAACATCATCTTTTCCGGCGGATTTTGGAAAGCGGGCATCTCAACCTCGTAGCGGCGCTTGCCTGGGCCGTCCAGCGTCTCCCTCAAATCGATGTTCCCGTCAGGGAACCCGGCGCGGTACCTTGGCGTTGAAGTAACGGGCGATCAATCCTGTTCAACAGCCCTAAAAACGGCGCGCGACAGCGGCTCTTAGGCTGCGCGCGCTGACGTTGACGTTGCGCCTGACACGGTTATTTGCGAACCTTAAATCAACAGATCGGCAAGGACATCACTATGGCTGCGACGCGGATGCCGCGGGGTTCTGTGTTCCTCGTCGAGGACGAGGTCATGATCAGGATGATGGTCGCCGACATGCTGGAAGAGCTCGGCTATCGCGTCGTGGCCGAGGCCGGCGAGATCAACGAGGCGATCAGGCTTGCACAATGCACCGAGTTCGACCTCGCCATTCTCGACGTCAACGTCAACGGCAAGGTGATTTCGCCGGTCGCCGACCTGATCGCCGCGCGCAACCGCCCGTTCATCTTCGCGACCGGTTATGGCTCTTCGGGTCTTCCCCCGGAATACCGAGATCGCCCCGCGCTGCAGAAACCCTTCCAGCTCGAAACATTGGCGAAGATGATCGACACCGCGCTGCGGAGCGCGACGGTTTAGCGCCCTACTTCAGCGTCGCCGTCAGCGCCTGCGAGAATTCATCGTCAGTGCGGTCGAGCCGCAGCGGCGTCACTGAAACATAACGCCCCGCAAGTGCCGCGAGATCGGTGCCTTCGGCCGGCGTGTCCATGACAGCCGCGCGTTCGAAGCCGATCCAGAAATACGGATTGCCGCGGCCGTCGCGGCGCTGGTCGACTTTAAGAAAGCCGAGATTGCGCTTGCCCTGCCGCGTCACGCGCACGCCCGCGACATCGCCGGGCGCGCAGGCGGGAAAGTTGACATTGATCACGGTGTTTTTGGGCACGCCGGCGTCAATCACCTTGCGCAGGATTTGCGGCCCGAATTCCAGCGACGTCTCCCAGAGCGGCGCGTGGCGGGTCTCCATGCTGAATTCCTGCGACAGCGCAAACGACGGAATTCCCAGAATGGTGCCTTCCAGCGCGCCCGCGATGGTGCCGGAATAGACCACGTCTTCAGCGACGTTACGGCCCTTGTTGACGCCCGACAGTACCAGGTCCGGCATGGTTTCACCGAGGATGTGGCGCGCGCCCATGATGACGCAGTCGGTCGGCGTGCCCCGGACCGCGAAATGGCGCGGGCCGACTTCACGCAGGCGAAGCGGATCGTTCAGCGAAAGTGAATGCGAGACGCCGGACTGATCGAGCTCGGGCGCCACCACCCAGACGTCATCGGACAACGCTCGCGCGATCTCCTCGACGATCTTCAGGCCGGGGGCATGGATGCCATCGTCGTTGGTGCAGAGAATTCGCATCCGCTTGAATGCCCTTTTTGATCGATTCCATGGCGGTCCGTGCGTCGTCTTATCCCTCTCACGCCATCGAGGCAAACCTTACCAATTCGCCCAAAATGCCCATCCCTGTCGAACCCGGCTGTTTCGTCCGTCCCTATGTGGTATCGATCATTCTCCAGGAAATTGATCCCAGCAGAGGATTGAATGAGGCGGCGCGAATTCATCACGCTTCTCGGAAGCTCCCTGGCGTGGCCACGCACGGCGCGAGCGCAACCGGCAATGCCGTAATCGGATTTCTCAATGGCGGGACGGCCAAGGGTTATGCGCCCTTTGCGGAAGCCTTCCGCCAGGGTTTGCGGCAAGCCGGTTTCATCGAGGGGAAAAACGTCGTCATTCAATACCGCTGGGCCGAAGGCGACGGCACCAAAGCACCTGGTTTCATCGCCGAACTGATCAGGCTTTCCGCCAGTGTGATCGTCATAAGTGGTGGCGACGCTGCCGCGGCGGATGAGAAGAAGGCGACTGGCACCATTCCCATCGTGGCGGGCACTTCTTTCCTCCGGAAAATGCTCGCCTTTGCCGGGCCGGGCTACCTGGTTGCTGTCGGCTACATGGACCCAGGCAATTGGGCCACCGACCTCGCCGGCGGCTCGCGGTTCGGCTACACCCTGCTGAGCGCCGTGCTTGTTTCGAGCCTGATGGCCATATTCCTCCAGGCGCTTTCCGCCAAGCTGGGGATTGCCACGGGCCGCGATCTTGCTCAGGCATGCCGCGGACACTACTCCCGCCGTACGGGGATTTTTCTGTGGGTGCTTTGCGAGATCGCCATAGCCGCTTGCGACCTCGCAGAAGTCCTGGGTTCGGCTATCGCTCTGAAACTGCTTTTTGGATTGCCGCTTCTGGCGGGCGTGCTGCTTACGGGTCTGGATGTGCTCCTGGTGCTGGCGTTGCAGGGGCGCGGATTCCGCGTGCTCGAGACGCTGGTGATTACCCTGATCATGACCATCGCCGGCTGCTTTGCCTACGAAATCTTCTTTGCGCGCCCTCTCTGGATCGAGGCGGCGCGCGGCTTTATTCCCGTCGCGGACATCGTGCGGGACCGCGAGATGCTCTATCTCGCCATCGGAATTCTTGGCGCCACAGTGATGCCGCACAACCTGTATCTTCATTCCAGCCTGGTGCAAACCCGCGCGTTTACCGAGAACGCGCAGGGAAAACGCGAAGCCATCCGCTTCGCCACGCTTGATTCAACGCTCGCGCTGGTTTTTTCTCTCTTCATCAACGCGGCCATTCTGGTCCTGGGCGCGGCGGCGTTTCATCAGCGAGGCATGACGACCGTGGCTGACATCAGCCAGGCCTACCAACTGCTGACTCCGGTGCTGGGCGCCAGCTTGGCGAGCACACTCTTTGCCGCCGCGCTGTTGTGTTCCGGCCAGAACTCCACGCTGACGGGGACGCTCGCTGGCCAGATCGTCATGGAGGGGTTCCTGGACTTGCGGCTGAAGCCCTGGCTGCGGCGGCTGATCACGCGGTCCCTCGCCATCATCCCTGCGGCACTGGTGATCGGTCTGATGGGTGAAGGCCATGTCACTTCGCTCCTCATTTTGAGCCAGGTGGTCCTGAGCTTCCAATTGCCTTTTGCTGTCATTCCGCTGATCCAATTCACCGGCGACCGCAGCAAGATGGGCGAATTCACGAACGGCCGTCTGACTGCCGTTGTCGGCTGGGCGATGGCGGCCGCCATCATCGTCCTCAACGCAGCCCTGATCTGGCTTACCTTTGGCGGAAAGATATAGCGTTGCTCTGCAGGGAGCCAGTATTGGGAAGCGCTTTTAATTCATTCAATAGCATAGAGTTAGCGTGGGTCTTTCCATTTCGTTGGCATCCAAAACTGTATTCGACATCTTCACCCACAGGGACCGCATCTTATCGGGCAAGGGTTTTGCAGATGAAAATTGCCCTGTCTTGTGGCAATATTTGGCGCCTCGCAAATTCTCTATAGGGAGCAAGCGGAATGATTGGATCGAGGAAAGTAAGACCCCAGTGGTTGGCTGGCGCTTTGGGAGTTTTCGCGGTTCTGGTGTCGATGGCATTCGTGGCACGCGTTGCGGTCGCGGACGACGAAAAGCCGTGGGTGGCGCCTGATGCCGCGAGGGAGGTAAAGAACCCTGTTCCCGTCAATCCACAAACCATTGCTGCTGGGGCGCAGCTCTTCCACGAGAATTGCGCGCCGTGTCACGGGGAGACGGGCAAGGGGGATGGCGAAACAGGAAAGATCATCAAGAAGAAGCCCGCGAATTTCACCGACGCGAAATTGATGAGCGAAGAAACCGACGGGTCTCTCTTCTGGAAAATGGGCGAGGGCAGGGGCCCCATGCCGTCGTGGAAGGACGAGTTGTCGGACAAAGAGCGCTGGCAACTGGTGAATTACATCCGCAAGCTCGGCAAGGATGCTGCAGGGACAACGGCTCCCGCCTCCAAGGACAAAGACAAGGACGACAAGCACTAGAAAAAACAAGGGGCGCGGCGCTCCCGCGTGCGGGCTCCGCTTGGAGCCCGCCATAATGTGGTGCATTGCGGTACTGGTGCCGCGCCCACTATTTCTTTCGTTCTGAGTTTTCGCCGCTCTGCTTTACAACCTTATTTCACGCCTGCCAGCGCCTGCCCGACTTCTTTCATGTCCGGCACGACGGGAATATCGTAGTTCTTGAACCAGGCAATCTTTCCGGCCTTGTTGATGATCGCGATGGCTCTCCCGGTAATGCCTTTTTCCGACAAGTACACGCCGAATTTGTCCGCCACGGCGCCTCTCGGATGGAAGTCGGCGAGCAACGGGTAGCTGATTCCCATTTTTTCAGCAAAGGCCTTGTGTGCCCAGACGCTGTCCACGCTCAGGCCCAGCACTTGCGCGTCGAGCTTTTCAAATTGCTTCAGGTCGTTGACGAAGCAGGCGTGCTCGTTCGTGCAGATGGGGCTGAAATCGAGTGGATAAAAAATTAAGACGACATTGCGCTTCCCGGCAAAATCAGCGAGCTTGATTTCTTTCTGATTCTGGTCCTTGAGCGTGAATTCCGGGGCAGGTTGTCCTACAGCAATCGGCATGAAGCCTCCTCAGGTTCGGATAATGTTACCAAGTCTCGCGAGCACGAAACACCGGTGCGGGCTTCACTTGATGCCCGCCAAAAGCGGGAGCCCGCCAGAATTGCGGGTGCGGGCTCTACTTGGAGCCCGCCGAACTTTAGTCCCGGACGCGCCGCGCGCCGTCCATGATAACGGATTTCGTCGAGCGCGGCGCCGCAATCTGATACCATCGGCGCGTTATGGCGCGCATCGCACTGGAGCAGGCCTATCCGGGGATTCCGTTCCGCCGGAAGTCGCGCAACTGGTGGGCGCGACTGATGCGCTGGCCCGCCGAATGCATCCACCTCGAAAACGGACACGCGTGGATGGCGACATTCATCCCCGATACGCTCTATCTTCGCGGCAAAGCCGCGCCACGCCGGCGTCCCTCGCGCCCGGAAGTGTCGCTCTGCCTCGATTGTCTCGGGACTCTGCTCAAGCCGGAGCTGTCGGCCCATGCCGGCCGCGTCATCGCGTTTGAGCCCGACGGCGAGAGTTTTACGCAGTATTTTTTTGTCGGCCTCGATGATTTTACGGCGGCAGGTTTGCGCCCGGAAGTCGCGGCGGCCATCGAAAAGCGCCTGGACAATTTCGGCGGTTCGTGCAGCGAGTGCGGTGGCACAGCGGCCTGGCTCTGGATTTCCCGGCGCGAAGTCTCCAGCCTCGACCAGACCGAGCGAATCGAAGAGTCGCCCGGCGCAATATATTGCGCGAAGCACGGTGCCGCAAAACTATGCGAGGCCCTCGGCAAAGTGCACGAGGCGAATCTGTTTTATGTCAACGCTCCCTACGGCGATTCTGGCGCGTACGTGTGGATCTAAAGCGGTGAACCTGCGCGAAATCGTCGAAAAATATCTGGCCATTGCGGGCGGCTACGGACGCCCCGCCGTGCTCGCCGATTTTGGTCTCGACCGCAACCAGACCGAGCGCGTCTTCAGCGCATTTGACGAGGACTACCACATCAGCCGCTATTTTCATTTCACT
>JBGQCE010000019.1:0-15040 GCA_041495185.1 Bradyrhizobium sp. | reverse complement strand
GCCAGGTGGGCATCTACACCGGCCGCATCCTTAAGGGCGAGAAACCTTCCGACTTGCCGGTGCAGCAGGCGACGAAAGTTGAGCTCATCCTCAACCTCAAGACCGCTAAAGCGCTCGGCATCACGGTCCCGCTGACGCTGCTGGGCCGCGCTGACGAGGTCATCGAATGAAGATGACCGCAGGTTTGATGACCGCGCGTGTGCGCTAATCCTGATAGGTGAACAGCCCGCGCGGCTGGTAATTCGGCCGCGGCGCGTAGACCTGCGGTGCATTGCCGCGGTAATATTGCTGTTGCTGTTGATAGACCTGCGCGTCGTAGAGGCGCCGGCTGCTGCGCGGCGCCGGATAGCGCGCCACGTCCGAGTTGCCATCGGCCGGATAGATGTAGCCGTCATCGGCCCGCTCCTGCGGATACTGGCCGGGCACGGCCTGCTGCGGGGTCAGCACGATGGGATCGCCGGCGGCGTTATATCGCGGCGCATACGGCTCGGCCGGGTCGCGGCGTGCGACGTCAGTGGGCCGGGTGCGCGGGTTGCGCGCCAGCGCAATCTGGGAGGAGCCGGTGAGCGTCACGGTGGTGTTGAGCACGCCTTCCTTTTCCACCAGCGCATACAGCATCGAGGCATTGGCGCGCGACAGCCGCACGCAGCCGTGTGAAGCGGGGGTGCCGAGACGGTTCACGGAATCCGTGCCGTGAATGGCGTGGCCGATCTTGGTGAAGAAGATCGAGTGCGGCATCGGCGCGTCGTCGAATTCCTTGGAGTAGTGGTCTTCTTCCATTCGAAAAGTGCGGAAGCTGCCGTTCGGCGTCTCGTAGGATGGAAGGCCGGTTGAAACCGGCCATTGGTAGCGCTGGACGCCGTCGACCGCGACGGTCATCAGCTGCGCATTCTTGTCGACGGTGATGGAGATATTGGCCTGGGCGGCGCCGGTGGCGAACAGCATCAGACCGGTGAAAGCTACAAGGAAGGAACGCATTTTACCTTTGGCCTCCAAGCCTTGACTACAGTGTCTTGACTGCAGCGCCGCGCTCACCGTCCCCCGTACCAATATGCCCGGAATCCGGCTTTTGTTCCAGCCGCCTGTCAGGGCATCGTTAATTCCCGGTAGGGCACAAACAAGGCGGCGGCGCGGCTTGATCTGGCATGGCGGGCGTTTTTCGCTGATGGCGCCGGGCTACCCGAATTCTTCTGACGCGCCGCGTCAGTTCTTCAACCGGTATCCGGTCTTGAAGATCCACCACACCGCGATCATGCAGGCGGCGAGAAACGTCAGCGTGATGCCGACGCTCAGGGCAACGCTGACGTCGGAGATTTCGTAGAAACTCCAGCGAAAGCCGCTGATCAGATAGACTACGGGATTGAGCAGCGTAATGGTCCGCCAGCCCGAGGGCAGCATGTTCACCGAGTAGAAGCTGCCGCCGAGGAAGGTCAGCGGCGTCACCACCAGCATCGGGATCATCTGCAGCTTCTCGAAACCATCGGCCCAGATGCCGATGATGAAGCCGAACAGGCTGAAGGTCACGGCGGTGAGCACCAGGAACGTCAGCATCCACCAGGGATGATGAATGTGCAGCGGCACGAACAGGCCGGCGGTGGCGAGGATAATCAGGCCGAGGATGATCGATTTGGTCGCGGCCGCGCCGACATAGCCGAGCACGATCTCGAAATAGGAGATCGGCGCCGACAGCAATTCGTAGATCGTGCCGACGAATTTCGGGAAATAAATCCCGAATGAGGCATTGGCGATGCTCTGCGTCAGCACCGACAGCATCACCAGCCCCGGCACGATGAAGGTGCCGTAACTCACGCCTTCGACCTCTGTGATGCGTGAGCCGATCGCAGCACCAAACACCACGAAATACAGCGACGTCGAAACCACAGGCGAAACGATGCTCTGCAGCAGCGTGCGCCAGGTGCGCGCCATTTCGAACAGATAGATCGCGCGGACGGCCCTGAAATTCATGGCGCCCTCACCAGGCTGACGAAGATGTCTTCCAGCGAAGACTGGGTAGTATCGAGATCGAAGAAGCGGATGCCGGCGCCGCGGAGGTCGCTCAGCAGACTGGTAATGCCGGTGCGTTCGCCCTTGGTGTTGTAATTGTAAGTCAGCTCGCAGCCTCCGTCCGACAATTCGAGATTGTAGGGGGCGAGCGCTGGCGGGATCGCTTCGATCCTGCTTTGCAGATGCAGCTTCAGCCGCTTCTTTCCGAGTTTTTGCATCAGGCCGGCCTTGTCCTCGACCAGGATGATCTCACCATTGTTGATGACGCCGATCCGGTCGGCCATCTCCTCGGCCTCCTCGATGTAATGCGTGGTGAGAATGATGGTGACGCCCGACGCCTGCAGCGTCCGCACCACTTCCCACATCCCTTTTCGCAATTCGACATCGACGCCGGCGGTCGGCTCGTCGAGAAACAGAATCTGCGGCTCGTGAGACAGCGCCTTGGCGATCATCACCCGGCGTTTCATGCCGCCGGACAGCGTGACGATCTTGGCGTCCTTCTTGTCCCACAGCGACAGGTCCTTCAGTACCTTTTCGATATGATCAGGATTTTTCGGCTTGCCGAACAGGCCGCGGCTGAAGCTTACCGTCGCCCACACCGATTCGAAGGCGTCGGTGTGCAGTTCCTGCGGCACCAGTCCGATCAGCGAGCGCGCCGCGCGATATGCCCTGTTGATATCGTGGCCGCCGACGGTCACGCGACCTTCACTTGACTTGGTGATGCCGCAGATGATGCTGATCAGCGTGGTCTTGCCGGCGCCGTTCGGCCCCAGCAGTGCGAAAATCTCGCCGCGCCTGATTTCGAGGTTGATGTTGTCAAGCGCCTTGAAACCGGAGCCATAGGTCTTCGACAGATTTGCAACGGATATGATGGGGGACATGGCGGGCTTGATGGTCTGCGGGGAAAACCGAAAAGTGGGGTCGGCCGCAGTTGGCGCAATACGGACCGGATGATGCTGGCGTGGTCCTCCCAGATAGGAACGCTCTCGCTAACGCGCAAGCGCTGCAACACCAGGCTTATGCTTGCAAATGAGGTTGGTCGGGCAGGGATCGGTCAATGCCGGCCTGGAGCGCTACGGGCGCAAGTCAGAACTTCCAGGAAAGCGCGCCCCTTAGCGTCTGGCTGATGACGCTGACGCGATAAATGCCGCCGTGGGCAGCAACGTAAGTTTTGCCGCCAAGGTCATCGTAGATATATTACAAACGGCCAAGAAGATTTCGAAAAGCTATTACCGGAAATCGAACGAATCTGACGGCCTGTTGCGAAAATACCGCGGCGGCCGAATCCGGAACCGTCCGGTATTTACCTGAAATAATGGAGCACGATGTGCACATCGGATGGGGCGGCAGATATCCCTTTCAGGTTCGCATCGATGACCCGCCGACAGGCTTCGACGGTGGCATCGTCGCCGAGATCGTTCGCGGCCTCGAGAACGATCCAGGCCGCATCCAGGGGTTTGTCCGGATTCGGCTCATCGGAAACAGTGCCAAGGCTTTTGCGTGCGTCGAATGAGATTGCGTTCATTGCTGATATTTCCCCGTCAGTTTCAGACCAGTCATCTCACTGCACCGCAAGCGCGGGCTGGCGCTTCACGTCGGAATCGGCGCCCCCGGCATTCTTGCGAGACTGATAGAATTCCAGAACGCTCCGCGATGTCTTGACGTTGAGGCGGCCATACTCGGCTTCCAAATCATTCAAGTCCTGCGCGGTGATGCGGTGATCCCTTGCGCCAAGAAAAAGCAGCGACATTGTCGTCGCCCACGAAAAGTCGAGGGCCTTGGCCAGAACCAGCAGCATTTCCCTGTTCCTGTCGACCAAAGCGCGTTCGATCACGTCGCCCGGCAATGAGCACAACAGGGCCAGTCCGATCGTGACCTCTTCGAATTTATGGGATCGGGCGTATCCGGAAATACTGTTCTCATTCAGGTTGCCCTGCCGATGCTGGGTCGCCACGACGCGTTTGGCGACAAAATAGCTTCTCGATACCGGGCCGAACTTGGACTGCAGCTCGCCCGTGACCTCGGTCACCGAGGTCTTGATCTGGTCAACCATGTTGGGGCGCTCGAGTTCGAGCCGCTTTCTCACGTCGTCCGACGCCTTCGAGATCAGTTGCTGGAAAAGTTGCCTGGGGATGTCCTTGCGGAGACCGAGTTGCTCGGCGAGAATGGAATCGCCCTCGGCCCGCTGGATCATGTGCAGGAAACCGAAGTCCGATAAACGCGCACCATTGTTATTTGCGACCGAGTTCACAACGTCCCAATTGCCACGTGTCACCAGCACGTCTGTGACCGCCTCTTCGATGGTCTTTCGTTCCGAGATCGCCAGCATATGCGACTGACCTTTGGTGCAGGCGTTGGCGACCAGGGCGTAAGCCTCGAGCCGCTCGGACTCCCGGAGGACGGGGCCGGCGACATCGATCGAATCGTCAAAGGCAAGCTTATGGATGATATTGACCGGGGCCTTGTCGAAGCGGGCCAGCCGCCTTGCAAGCTGCGCGCGGGCCGCAACTTCGATCTCATCCGCCAATCGCCCGATGACTTCGCCAAAGGTCCATATCTCGTCATCGCTATACCCGCCGGCGATCAATAGATCGGTGGTATGCCACAACGCGCGCATGCGGCTTTCGGACGTTCCTCGCAAGATCGCGTCGTCCAGATCCTTTAGAAACGAATTCGCCGCTTTCATCTTTGGCAGACCCCAAAGCGCAACGTATGCGCACAAACGAGTTCCAGGTTGAAGCATACCCGGCACACGCAAGTTTTCGGTAAAGATGGCGGATAAGTATTTTTCTAAAAATTCATTAAAATGCGTCTGAATTCGTTAGTTTTAGCCTGTTTTCCTGCGGAATCAGGTCTGGCCGGCTGTCCGGTAGGTAGTTTTACGACCCTGGCGCATGACCCGGGAATCGGGTGGCGCATCAAGTCTCCCTGCCGGAAAGTGCTCCTGACGTGCTTCGCGGTGAAATCTGCGCCAAGGCTCCCGCCGGCGCTCGTGGATGGTCGACGTCAACGGGCGACGAAACCGAATGGCGACCCAAACCCCTATTAATAGCCGCATGAACGGAAGCGAGTGGCTCGCGCTGCTGCTGCTGTCGGTGTTGTGGGGCGGTTCGTTTTTCTTCGCAGGGGTCCTGATCAAGACGTTGCCGCCATTTACGATCGTGTTCCTGCGCGTTGGATTGGCCGCTGTGATCCTGAATGCGCTGGTGAGGGCCCTCGGAATGAGGATGCCGGGCAGCAGGTCCGCCTGGCTCGCGTTTTTCGGAATGGGCCTGCTCAACAACGCCATCCCGTTTTGTCTGGTGGTCTGGGGCCAGAGCCACATCGCCTCCGGATTGGCCGCGATCCTGAATGCCACCACGCCGATATCGACGGTCATCGTGGCTCACTTGCTGACCAATGACGAAAAAATGACCGGCAACCGTTTTCTCGGCGTCGTGATCGGATTTTTCGGAGTGGTGATATTGATCGGCCCGGATTCATTGAAGGGGCTGGGTACAAATGTATTGGCGCAAGTCGCCGTTCTGACGGCGGCGGTATGCTACGCGTTCGCAGGAGTCTACGGCCGGCGCTTTAAAATCATGGGCATCGACCCGATACTGACGGCGACCGGCCAGGTAACGGCATCCGCGGTCCTGCTGTTTCCCGTCGCGATGCTGATCGACCATCCCTGGACTTTGGCGATGCCGGCATTGCCGGCCTGGGCGGCCATCGTTGGCAGTTCCGTCCTCTCGACCGCGCTCGGCTACGTATTGTACTTCCGCCTTCTCGCGACGGCAGGTGCGATCAATCTTTTACTTGTCACCCTCCTGATACCCGTGAGCGCGATCGTGATGGGTACATTCGGATTGGGAGAGCATCTGGATGTCAGGCATTTCGCCGGGCTGGCCTTTATCGGCGCGGGGCTGGCCGCTATCGACGGCCGGCTTCTGGTGCGAATACGGCAGCCGGCCTGACCAGCGCCCGCTGGCAGGATCGAACACCGCAGTCTCCAGTGACGAATGTTCGGGGTGGGCTTTGCGGGTTTTCACCCCCGCTCCACAAAACTGTCGACCACCTTTTTCTCGCCGGCCTTCTCGAACGCGATGGTGAGCTTGTTGCCGTCGATCTTCACCACCTGGCCGTAGCCGAATTTCTGGTGAAACACGCGATCGTCCAGCGAGAATTCCGACGTGGTGCCGGTGGATTTCGCGATCAGCTCGCCCTCGATGATCACGGGTGCGCGCTTGTTGCGGGAGAAGCCGCTCGAAGCGCCGCCGCGCGATGAAGAAGCATCGCTGCGCGAGCTTGAGGCATCGCTGCGCGAGCCCGAGAATGGCGACTGGCTTTCGTTGAAGCCGCCACCCGCCTGTCCGCCGGCATTTCGGCCGCCCTGGCTACGCGCGCGATTGGCCTGCGCCCGCTGCCAGCCCGGCGTCGTATAGCTGGAGCCGAAGGATTCCATATTGTCGAAGCGCGAGGGGCCGTAGCCGCTGCTGCCGCCCCAGCCGGAGCCGCCCTTCGATTCCGTGATCTCGACATTTGGCGCCGGCAGTTCGTCGAGAAAGCGCGACGGGATCGTGGTCGACCACGTCCCGTGAATCCGCCGGTTGGTGGCGAAGTATAATTTGGCGCGGCGGCGGGCGCGCGTCAGCCCGACATGGGCGAGGCGGCGCTCTTCCTCGAGCCCGGCGCGGCCTTGTTCGTCGAGCGTGCGCTGGCTCGGAAACAGGCCTTCCTCCCAGCCGGGCAGGAACACGTTGTCGAATTCGAGCCCCTTGGCCGAATGCAGCGTCATCAGCGACACCGCGTCGTCTTCAGTGCCGCCGTCGCGGTCCATCACCAGCGAGATGTGTTCGAGAAAACCCTGCAGGTTCTCGAATTCCTCCATCGAGCGCACCAGCTCCTTGAGGTTCTCAAGGCGACCGGCGGCGTCGGCGGAACGATCCTTCTGCCACATCTCGGTATAGCCGCTTTCGTCGAGCACGATCTCGGCCAATTCAGTATGCGAGGTCACCTCACGCTGCGCGCGCCAGCGATCGAAATTGCCGAGGAGGTCGCGCAAGGAGCCGCGTGCCTTGGGCTTCAGTTCATCGGTCTCGACCACGGCACGGGCGGCCTCGAACAGCGGAATGCGGCGCTTGCGGGCGTGGTCGTGCAGCATCTGCACCGTGGCGTCGCCGAGGCCGCGCTTCGGTACATTGACGATGCGCTCGAAGGCGAGATCGTCGGCCGGCGAGTTGATCACGCGCAAGTAAGCCAGCGCGTCGCGGATTTCGGCGCGCTCGTAGAAACGCGGGCCGCCGATCACGCGATAGGGCAGGCCGAGAGTAACAAAACGATCTTCGAATTCGCGCATCTGGAACGAGGCCCGCACCAGGATCGCGATGTCGTTGAGCTTGTGGCCGGCGCGCTGCAGCTCTTCGATCTCCTCGCCGATGGCGCGGGCTTCTTCTTCCGAATCCCAGGAGCCGGTGACGGTGACCTTTTCGCCGTCGACGTCTTCGGTGCGCAATGTTTTGCCCAGCCGTCCTTCATTATGCGCGATCAGATGGGAGGCTGCGGCAAGGATGTGGCCGGTGGAGCGGTAGTTGCGCTCGAGCCTGATAACCTTGGCGCCCGGAAAATCGTGCTCGAAGCGCAGGATGTTGTCGACCTCCGCGCCGCGCCAGCCATAGATCGACTGATCGTCGTCGCCGACGCAGCAGATGTTTTTGGGAGGAGAGTGGGGCGTCATTCCGGGATGCGCCGGAAGCGCAGAGCCGGAATCTCCGGACTGTTTGTCTCCATCTCCGGTTTCCGGGTTCGCATCTTCGATGCGCCCCGGAATGACGGAAGAAAGGGATGCGCCCGGCCTGGACGGCGCCTGCGACAGCAGCCGGAGCCACAGATACTGCGCGACGTTGGTGTCCTGATATTCATCCACCAGAATGAACTTGAAACGGTTCTGGTATTGCCGGAGCACGTCGGGATGTTCGCGAAACAGCCGGATGTTTTCCAGCAAGAGATCGCCGAAATCGGCGGCGTTGAGGATCTTCAGCCGTTCCTGATAGGCCGCATAGAGCTTGCCGCCCCGGCCGTTGCCGAACACCGCGGCTTCGCCCGGCGGCACCTGCGACGGCGTCAGCCCGCGATTCTTCCAGCCGTCGATCAGGCCGGCGAGCATGCGCGCCGGCCAGCGTTTGTCGTCGATGTTGTCGGCCTGCAAAAGCTGCTTCAGGAGGCGGATCTGATCGTCGACATCGAGTACGGTGAAGTTGGACTTCAACTGCACGAGTTCCGCATGGGTGCGCAGGATGCGTCCGCCGATGGAATGGAAGGTGCCGAGCCACGGCATGCCTTCGACGGCCTGGCCGAGCATCTGGCCGAGCCGCAGCTTCATCTCGCGCGCCGCTTTGTTGGTGAAGGTGACGGAGAGGATTTCGCCAGGACGGGCGCGGCCCATGCTCAGGATATGGGCGATACGACAGGTCAGCACGCGCGTCTTGCCGGTGCCGGCGCCCGCCAGCACCAGCACCGGTCCGTCCAGCGCTTCAACCGCCTCGCGCTGTTCGGGATTGAGGCCGGCGAGATATTGCGGGGTCGCAGATGCCCGGGCGCGCGCGGCGATGCCACCTGCCGCGGGCTGGTGGTCGGGGACGCCGTGATGGGTCAGCTTGTTCGGCTCGGTCATATGCGAATCGTCTTCCGCCCACGATGGCACCGCGGGGCCGTGAAGGGGAGCCTTCATAGCAGGATTGAAGGGCATATAGGGCTTTGGCGGCGGATTTGACAGGTTTTATCCCGCTGTCCTGCCAGCGCCGGTTTCGGCGCCGGCTGCGGATTTTGTTCCTCCAATAGTCGCATTTTTTGCGGTTTCCGCGCCCCGGATCACGCGGAACTTCTGTTCCCGGGCTGGATTAGTCCTGCAGCCGATGCGCGACTGTTATCGCCGCGCTGAACTCGAAACAGAAAGTTTAAAACGGAGGTCCTGACCATGCTGAGCTGGGTCGTTACGTTTCTGATTGTCGCGCTGATCGCAGGCATTCTGGGCTTCGGCGGCATCGCCGGAGTGTCCATCGAAATCGCCAAGACCATCTTTTTCATCGCGGTCGTGCTGTTCCTGGTCTCGGCCGTGGTCGGACTGGCGCGCGGAAGTAACAGCGTCCGACATTGAATTTCTATTTCGAGGGCATCGCAATCTTCCTGCCGATGCCCTCGGGGCGCGCGACCGACCTGTGGGCGTTTGCGACTGCCTGGATACGGGCGCGAATGTCAGGCGGAAACGGCGCAGTCTTTCGCGTGGTCATGTCGATGTGAATGGTCATGTTTTCCGACGTGGCGGACAGCCAGCCCTCGGTGGCGTGGCGCAATTCCTCAAAGGTGTGCAGCCGCTTTTCATCCGCGTCGACCAGCAGGATCGAAACCTGCACGGGATCGCCGAGGTGAATCTCGCGCAAATACCGCACATGGCATTCGGCGGTGAAGGTCGACCCCTGGCGTTCCTTCATATAGCCGGGTCCGATCCCGAGGTTGAGCCATAATTCGTCGATGGCGCGGTCGAACATCACGTTGTAATAGGCCATGTTGAGGTGGCCGTTGTAGTCGATCCATTGCGGTTCGATCTGCATCACCGACGCGAGAAACGGCGCGGGCCGGAGCAGCACATCGTTACCGGCGGCAATAGTCGTCATTCACCCATCCCCATTTGTTAGGTCCATGATCCCTTGACCCCTTATATATCCTTTGCCACGGTAATTTGCCGGGAGGATATCGCTTGAGCATGACGGTCGCCAATAATTTGAAACGTCCGGAGCCGCAGGCGCTGGCGAGCGCCGTCGAAGCGCTCACCGCGCGGTTCGGCAACCGGCTGATCACCTCGCAAGCGGTCCGCGACCAGCACGCGCATACCACCACATGGCTGGCGCCGCAGCCGCCCGACGCGGTTGTGATGGCGCAGGAAACGGCCGACATCCAGGACGTGGTGCGGATTTGCGCTCATTTTGGCATTCCCATGATCGCGTTCGGCACCGGCACCTCGCTGGAGGGGCAGGTCAACGCCCCGGCCGGCGGCGTCTGCATCGACCTGCGCGACATGAACAAGGTGCTCGAAGTTCACGTCGAGGATCTGGATTGCGTGATCCAGCCCGGCGTCACCCGCAAGGCGCTGAACGAGCATCTGCGCGACCAGGGCGTGTTTTTTCCGATCGATCCTGGCGCCGATGCCTCGCTGGGCGGTATGGCCTCGACCCGCGCATCCGGCACCAATGCGGTGCGCTATGGCACCATGCGCGAAAATGTGCTGGCGCTAAAAGTGGTGCGCGGCGACGGCGAAATCATCACGACCGGTACGCGGGCAAAGAAATCCAGCGCGGGTTACGACCTGACGCACCTATTTGTCGGCGCCGAAGGCACGCTTGGCATTATCTGCGAGCTCACCATCAAGCTGCGCGGCATTCCCGAAACCATTGCGGCGGCAGCCTGCTCATTTGAAACCGTGCGCGGTGCGTGTCAGGCGACGATCATGGCCATCCAGACCGGAATTCCCGTCGCGCGCATCGAACTGCTCAACGCGGCGCAAGTGCGTGCCTGCAATTCCTATTCGAAACTGTCGCTGCCGGAGACGCCGCTGCTGCTGCTTGAATTCCACGGCAGCGAGAACGAAGTCGCCGAGCAATCGAAGAATTTCAACGAGATCGCCAGGGAATGCGGCGGCGGCGATTTCACCTGGACCACCAGACCTGAGGATCGCACCAAACTCTGGCAGGCGCGGCACGACGCCTATTGGGCGGTGAAAGCCTTGCGCCCCGGCGCCGGCGTGGTGGCGACCGACGTGTGCGTGCCGATTTCCCGGCTCGCCGACTGCGTCACCGAGACGGAAGCGGATCTGAAGCGCCTCAACCTGCAGTCGCCGATTGTCGGCCATGTCGGTGACGGCAATTTCCACTGCTCGCTGGTATGCGACGTCGACGACAGCGATGAAATGGCGCGCGGCGAGGACTTCATGCATCGCCTGGTGGAGCGGGCGCAAGCGATGGGCGGGACCTGCACCGGCGAGCACGGCATCGGGCAGGGCAAGCAGAAATACCTCAAGGCCGAACTCGGGCCGGAAGCCATTGATGCAATGCGCGCGGTGAAGCAGGCGCTCGATCCGCAGAATATTTTCAATCCCGGAAAGATATTGCCGGCGGTCTAAAGCGTTTTCGAGCGAAGTGGGTACCGGTTCGCGTGAAGAAAACGCGTCAAACAAGGACTTGGAGCCTCGGTTCTCATTCAATCAGAACCGAACAGGCTCTAGGGCCAGGTTGCGCGATCGATTTCTCATTCCCCGCTGACCCGCACGCCGGGACTGATCTGATCGCTTGGGTAAACGATCACCCGTTCTCCCTGCGTGAGCCCATTCTTGACCGCTGCAAAACGACCTGACCGGCGCTCAAGATCGATGGTCCGCAATTGCGCGCGTCCATCCGCGACGACATAGACGCTCCAATTGTCGCCGCGGCGGAACAGGGCGCCGGCTGGAATGATCTCGATTTCGTCCCGGGTGAACACGGTGATCCGCGTATCGACCTGATATCCGTCTCCGAGGCCTGCCCACTGCTCCCGCGGCGACAGGACGTCAATCAGCACATTGACCCGCTGCTCTTCGACACCGAGTGTCGATATTTTGGTGAACGCCGCAGGTTCGATCCGCCGAACGCGGCCCGAAAGCACGCCCGGACCGCCCCAATGCTCGATCGCAACGTCTGCGCCGGGGCGAATTTCAACCGCATCGACACTGAGCACATCCGTCACGATTTCGAGGTCGCGCGGATCGCCGATTTCCACGAGCGGTGCGCCCGACTGGACCACGGTCTCGCTCTCCTGCATGACCCTCAGCACCACGCCGGATACCGGCGCGGTGATGTTCCAGCGTTCGATCGGCGCGTCCGCGCTATCCTGATAGCGGGCGAGCAGTGCCTTGGCCTGCTCGACCTCGTGGGCCGCTGCATGATCCTGGAATTCCGCGGCCCGAAGGTCGCGATCGGCAACCCGCTGTAACAGTTCGGCGCGCTCCAGCGCCTGCACGGTTGAGGCGCCCTGCGCGGCAAGCGTGCGGGCGCGATCGAGATCTTTTTTTGCCTGGCCGGCCGTGGCCTGCGCGCGCTCGACGGCCGCCTTGCTGCGCTCCAGCGCGGCCTCGGCGGTGCCCAGTCTTTCCTCCGCCTCGCGGCGGCTGCGCGGGTCGAGCAGAGGCGCCGGGGGCGGCATGATGGAGGCAATGACGTCGTCGGAAGCGACCTTGTCGCCTGCCTTCAGCGCTACGCGCGTCAAGCGCCCCGCGAGCGGCGCAGCCACAACATAGCGCTCGCGAACGCGGGTCTTGCCATCCTCATCTATGGTGGCGACGAAGCGTCCCTTGGTGACGGCCGCTGTCTCGACCGGCACCGGCCGCGGCATCAGGAACCAGGCGATGCCCGCGACCGCGGCCGCGAGGCCCAGCGCCATAACCACACGACTGACCGTGATACGCATCGTCAATCCCTCGTTTTGAGTACCGCGACCAGATCGAGCCGATCAACCCGGCGGCGCACGATGTATGCGCTGGCCGCGGCGGCGGCCACGACTATCGCGGTCGCAACCACATAGGTCCGTGCTCCGATCACGCCCGGAATCTGGAAGCTTTCGTTGGAATGAAACCGGGCGATCAGCGTGACGATGCCCTGGGAGAGCAGCAGCCCGATCGGAATGGCCAACGTGATCTCGATGGCAAACTGACCGAAAAGGATTTGCACCACCTCGGCCCGGGTAAAGCCGAGCACGCGCAAGCTGGCGAGCTCCCAGGCCCGCTCTTGCAGGGCGATGCGCGCGCTGTTGTACACCACGCCAACGGCGACAATCACCGCAAAGGCCGTGAGGATGCCGGCGCTGACCAGAACGAGGCCCGCGATCTTGTCCAGAAACGAGGTCAGCGTGTAGGCCTTCATCGCCACCGATTCGATCACGGGCAGTTGCTTCAATCGCCGCGACAGTGCCGGGAGCGCCGACGGCTCGACGAACAGGGCCGCGGCCGATACGACCGCCCCTTCGCCGGTGAGCCGGTTGAGAGTATCGATCTCCATATAGGTGGACATCCCAATCGCCTCGTCGACGACGGCGCTTGCCGGCAGGTCGATCTTGCGACGCTGGCCCTCCATGACTTCGATGGTCACGATGTCGCCGGGGACGACCTCGATCCGCTCGGCCAGTCGCCGGGTGAGCGTGACGCCGCCTGGCGGGACGTCGATCGGACGCAGCGCGGCATCGTGCGGGCGCCGCAGTTCACTGTTGAAGGGCAAGCCGATCACCGACGTCAAATAGCTGCGATGTCCCGCGCGCAGGCGCACCGGCACGATCCGGAGACCTTCGGCAGCGAGCACGCCGGGCTCGCGCGCGAGGTCGCCAATGACGGTGTGATTGAGTGGATGCGGGAACGTCACCATGGCATTGCCGCGTTCGACCAGATTGAACTGGACTTCGACCATCTGGTCGATCGCATCCCGCCAGAACAGCCCGAGCACGACCATTGGCACGGCAAGCGCGATGCCGACAATCGTAAATGCGCTACGCAACGGACGGCCGGCAAAATTACGGATCGTCAGGACATGCCGCGGCGTCAGAGTTTTGGCTGAGAGCAATCCCTCGATCCACGAACGGCGAAAGCGCCGCGGCGCGGCCGGCCGCATGGCGACCGCGGGGGCCAGAGCGACGACGCTTTGCAGCGCCGTCACGACGCCGAGCGATGCAGCCGCAAAGCTGATCACGAAGCCGACCAGAACGGACCATGGCGTAAGCTCGAAGACAAGCACCGGCAAGCGAAAGAAGCCGTGATAGCTTGCGATCATCGCCTCACCAAAGGCAAGGCCGCCAACCAGACCCAGCGCCGATCCGAATAAGACGATGATCCCGACCAGCTTGAGATAGTGCAATACCAGCGGAGTTGTCGGAAAGCCGAGCGCCTTCAATGCAGCGATCTGTTCACGTTGTGCAGTCACCAGCCGTCCAAGCACCACATTGAGCAGGAACGCCGCGACGCCGAAAAAGATGAGAGGAATGGTGATCGACATTACTTTTTGCTGATTGAGTTCATCGTCAAGGAAGCGGTTTGACGGCTGATCCCGCCCGGCGATGGCGCCGACCGAACCGTAAGGCTCGAGCAAGCGGTCGAGTACATCGATCACCTGCTTTGGGTTGGTGCCCGGGGTGAGCGACACGATGGCGTCGTTGAACGCGCCTTTCATGTCGAAGGCGGCCTCCGCCGCGCTGCGATCGACCCAGAGAACGGCGTAGAACCGGTCGTCCGGGATCGGTATCCCCGGTTTCACCGCATAGACGTATTCGGGCGACAGCGCGACGGCGGCGACACGAAAACTCTGGATGCGGCCATTCAGCACGACCGGCACATCGGTGCCAAGCTTCACCCCGTTCGTCTCGGCAAAGGCCTCGTTGATCGCGACGGTTTGCGTGTCGCCCGGCTCCGGCGGGGTACCTCGACGTATGTGCAACCGCGCAAGCGGCTCGTCTCCGGCATGCGACAGCGAAACCATCCGCGCCGAAACCGGCAGCATGGCGGAAGGCCAGTCCAGGATCACATCGCGAACGATGCGTGGCTCGACCGCGGCAACGCCGGGAATTTCACGGAGCTGCGCCACGACCGAGAGCGGCGCGCGTTTCAGAGTAACGAAGAGCTGCGGAAAGCGAGCACTTGCGTAGAAGCGGTCACGCCCGGCACGCAAGGAGTCGTATGTCGATATCGAAGCGACAAATACGGCCATACCCGCCGCCACCACCAGTGCGATCGTGATCACCTGGCCGCGCATGGCCGAGATATCCCGCAGCAGCTTGCGATCGAGCAGGGTCACCAGCGCACCTCATCCGGGGTAAGCCTGCGTGGATTGCGCTCTTCGCCGACGATACGTCCGCCGCCAAGCCGCAGAACGCGATCCGCCATGCCCGCGATCGCCGCGTTGTGGGTGATGATCACCGTCGTCGTACCGAGTTGCTCGTTGACCCGCGCGATTGCGGCAAGCACGACCTTGCCGGTCTCGTAATCGAGTGC
>JBGQCE010000018.1:0-15382 GCA_041495185.1 Bradyrhizobium sp. | reverse complement strand
GGGGCTGTCGCGGCCCACGAGCAGAAAAGCCGCGTTGGGGCGTTCACGCAGCAGCGCCGGCACGACGGCCGCAAGTTGCGCCGCGGTCCAGGTTTCGCGCGCCGTGCCGAAATGGCCAAGTATCTTGCCGCCGTTGGCTTTCAGCGTCTTGCGCAGCGCGCGCACTCCCGCCGGGTCATCGATAACCGGCACGTTGCTGGGCACCGGCAGCCACGAAATCGCAGCCTCCGCGGGCGCGAGCGCCCGCAACCGCGGCTCCCATGCAGCGGCGCCGACAAAGCATCGGCGGGCCGCGCGCGTGATCGCGAACGCCATCGCGTGATTGAAGTGCTGCGCGGTCCACAAAGCGGTCTTTATGGCTCGGATTCGATCGGCGGCGTCATTTCGATCATTACCAAGAAGGGCGAAGGCCCGCCGCGCGCGACCGGAATGATCGAAGGCGGTTCGTTCGGCACATTCAACCAGACAGCGGCTTTGAGCGGGGCGCAAGACAGGATCAACTACGCCTTCAACGTCGCGCACTTCCGTTCCACCGACACTCCGGTTACGCCGCTCGAGCTGTTGCCACCTGGCCGAAAGGCGAACGGAAATAATTACGACAACATGACATATTCGACCAAACTGGGCGCGGATCTGAACGAAAATTTCAGTGTCAATGCGGTAGCTCGTTACACCGACGCAACGCTGCGATTCACCTCCGATTCCGGATTTCCAAGCTTTCCAAACGCAGCGCAAAGCACACAAACAGTGCACCAGTTCTTCACGCGCGGCGAAGCCGTGTGGTCGTTGTTCGACGGCCGCATCAAGAACTATTTCGGCGTCAATTTCACCAATCACTGGAACTCAAACATATCGCCGGGTAATATCGCCCCGACTATAACCACCGGCGATCGCGTGAAATATGACTGGCACAGTGTTACGCAACTCGCGCCGTTCCACACAGTCGTTATCGGCGCCGAGCATGAAACCGAAACGCTGCAAACCTCAACGCTTTCGGCTGAAAACGTCAACAAGGCCGGCTATGTCGAACTGCAGTCACAGTTTGCCAATCGCCTGTTCCTGGTCGAGAACGTCAGGCAGGACGACAATGATCGGTTCGGCGAACATCCGACCTATCGCATTGCGCCCGCTTTGCTCATCCCGGTAACCGAAACCAAGGTCAAGGGAAGTTACGGCACCGGATTCAAGGCGCCGACCTTGAACCAGCTTTTCGTCAGCTTTCCGCAGTTCGGCTTTTTTGCCAATCCGAATCTGAGGCCGGAGGAAAGCATTGGCTATGACGCCGGCTTCGAACAGCCGCTGTTCAACGAACGGGTGCGCTTTGGATCGACTTATTTCCATAACGACATCAAAAATCTGATCGCTCCCGACAAGTTCTTTACCACAAACATCAATATCGGCCAGGCAACCACGGAAGGCACCGAAAACTTCGTCTCGGCTGTGATTACCGACCGCCTGCGGGTCCGCGCGGATTACACCTTTACCCGTACCGTCGATGCCGGCACCAAGCTTGAATTGCTCCGACGGCCAAAAGAAAAATGGAGCACGAATGTCATCTGGAATCCGATCGATCCGCTGACTCTATCGGCAACGGTGCTGCATACCGGCAGCTTCATCGACGGCAACCGCAGTTTCAGTATTCCGCGGCTGCTGGCACCCGCCTATACCGTTGTCAATCTGGCGGCTGACTACGTTATCAACGACCAGATCAAAATCTTCGGCCGTGTCGATAATCTGTTCAACGTCCGCTACCAGAATCCGACCGGATTTCTGCAGCCGAGTCTTGGCGTGTTTGGCGGCATCCGCGTTGCCAGCTATGGGGTGAAGTAGATCCGCATAATAGCGTCCGAGCCTTGAGCTCCCGGCAGCTTGGCTGCCGGGAGTGGAACGGACAACCGCCCTTCACCACGATTGCCGATTCAACCTGAAAAGCAGCCCTTTTCGCTTAGGAAACGGCCCAAATTTGCCTGCTCCTGTACGATACGTGGTAGGATCAGGCTACCGGCCGCCGCAGGATGATGCGCGTCGTGAGTTTTGAGGCATCTGATGAATGACGAACCGAAAAGTGCTGCCGAACTGAAAGAGATCAGGCTGAGCCGAAAGCGCGCTCAGGATGCCGAAGGCATCAAGGCCATGGCGGATATTGCGGCTGCCGACATCGCTATACGAAAGCGGACGGCGAACCTGCGCGCACTGCGATTGGCGAAAGAAGCCGCCGACCGCGACAAGCCGCCGGAGCCCAAGGCCAAGAAAAGTACCAAAAAAAAGAAAGCGACTTAAATGGCAAAAGACGATCGCGGACGCGCCGATGCGCGTTTCAACAGGCCGGGCGCAGCCAAAACCACCAAGAGCGACTATGATATCGCAGCGAAGGCCGTGCTCGACAACATGGCCAAGCTGAAGGCATTGCGGCTCGCGCGCGAGGCCGCCGAACCTCCACCTCCGGCCGCGGTGAAGAAGACGCGCACCAAATCACCGAAGAAGTCGGAGGAAAAGGCCCCTGTACTGTCCGATTGGCTGGCGGGGCAGCAAAGCGGCGGACGCCGGACTTAGGTCTCTTTGTTTGAGCATGATCTCCGGGCAAACGCTTCGCGTTTGTCCCGAGGGAAAACCGGTTCCCACTTTGCGCTAACGCGGCCCTTCGGGTCCGGATCATGCTCTAGACCGGCGCGGGCCACTCGATCATCGACCGCGTCTTGGTCGCGGCATCGTAAACCTGCACCTGAAGCATCTGATACTGGTTCTTCAAGGCCATGCCCGCCTCTTCGGCGGCTTCGACCGTATCGTGGTGCGACTTGAAGTGACCGTCCACCACCAGCGAGTAGCCGGTAGTCGGCGCCTTGTCGGCGCGAATGATTTTGCGCGGCTGCTGTTCTTCGGCTTCGATCTTCGGCTTTTTCATGATGGCTCCTAGATCATGATCCGATTGGATCGGATCACGATCTCATCTCTTTGTTTGAGCATGATCTTTTCGGAAAACCGGTTCCCACTTTTCCGGATCATGCTCTGGTTGCGCCTCCCTTTACACTGAATGCTGGAAAAAGGCAGGAAAGATTGTCGAACTGCGGTTAATAAGCTCGCCAAAGGCGATGGGATTGAGGTCAGTGTGTAGATGTGACTGTGTCGCTGCTGCGCAAGACATCGATCCATCCGATCAAGGGCAATAACATGGGTGGAACCGGCAAAAAGAACGAACTTCCCGGCAAGGACGACGATAAATCGAAGAAATCGCCGCCCAAACCGGTCGAGGACGACGACGTCGAGGATGGCGACATCGCCACGCCGAAGCGCGATCGCTATGGCGAGGACGATGAGCCGCTATAGAGGGAAATCCTCACTCTCGATCAACCGGATGCTTCCGGGATCGAGTAAATGCGCGCCCCAGCCGCCTCTCGCCAGAGTGGCTGCCCGCTTCGGGGCGGCCAGCAGAAAAATCGCCGTCATCACAAGCGGTACGGCACTGAACCAGTCGAGCCGCACAGGCGTCAGCTCCTCGGTGCTGTCGGCGTAGGGCCCGCTGCCAACAAGCAATCGCCAGCACTCGCTGACAAGATCGCGACGCGTGCCGCCCCGCGACGCGCATCCAAGCAGAACTTGCATGGCAAGATGTGTGCGGACGCCCGCGCGGCTTTCCGACGGCGTTGCGGGCGTCTCTCCTTGCGATACCCCAAGCAGCAAGCCGACGAGATCGAGCCCGGCAAGATACGCGCTCATCGGTTCGACCAGCCTTGGATTGCAATCGATCAGCAGCGGCGTGACGCTGTCATCGGGCAGGATATAATCGACAGACAATGCGCCATGCCAGGCGAGATTCTCTCCGATGGTTGCGAGCAGAGTGCGCACCTCCGGCCGAGACACGCTTTGTTTGATCGCCTCACCGCCGCCGGCGCCGCCGGCAATCTGCCGATAGGCATGAAATCCGAGCAATGTGCCGCGACAAAACACGGCTTGCGCCTTCTCGGTCGTGCCTGCGACCAGGTCCTGCGCCAGCACCTCGTCGACAAATGCGCCGCTCGTGTTCAGGTCCCGCAGGGCGCGCTCCAGATCGGCTTGGTCGCGCACAAACCAGATGCCGCGGCTGGCGGTGCCGATGGAAGTCTTGACGACGGAGGGAAACCGGATGGCGTCGCGCAGCTCACTTTCGGATTTCACGATTCGCGTGGCCGGCTGCGGCAGGCCCAGTCGATCGAGCAGCCGGCTAAATGCGGCCTTGCTGTGCGCGATGCGGTAGCTGGCAAAACTCGGCAGCGCCAGCCCGGCGCGATCCTCCAGCCGCTGCCGCGCGCGGGCAAACAGAAATCCCTGTTCGTGAATCGGCAGCAGCACATCGAAATGCCCCGCGGCCAATAGCTCCTCGACAAACCTCAGGAACCCGGCCGGGTCGCCCCGCAATTCCGGGCAATGATGAAATTTTCTGACAAAGCGCGAAAACCTTGCCAGGCAATAGGGGCTGGGATCGCAGACCTCGATGATATGCCCCGACAGCCCCAGGATCGTGATCGCTTCCCGCGCGGACGTGCTGTTTCCCTCGGAAACAAGCACCCGGAGCGGCTTTGGAACATGCGCTGACACGGCCATATCAGATCATTCCCGCATCCCCCTGCCGTTGTCTCCAAGTTTAATGACGCATATTGCCGTTCCGGCACCCTTCGCGAGGGCTGCCATGCAGCGGTATTCATGGACAAATAACCGGCAGCCGGTAATTTTGGCGGGCCTTGCCGGGCCGTATCATCTGAACGGGGTTTGAATCTGACATGGCCGATATTCTGGCCGCACCGCAACAAGCGAAAACGGACGCCTCGCTGCGCACGCTGGGAGCGATTTCGACGGCGCATTGGGTCAGTCATTTTCATTTGATGGCGCTGCCGATGCTGTTCCCGTTTCTGAAGGAACAGCTCGGCGTCGGCTATATCGAGCTGGGGTTTGCGCTGACCGTGTTCGCCGTCATCTCCGGCCTGACGCAGGCGCCGATGGGCTATCTCGCCGATCATATCGGCGCCCGCAAAGTCCTGCTGATGGGGCTGACCTTGGGCGGCTTTGCGCTGATCATGCTCGGCCTGCATCTCAGTTACAGCTGGCTGATCGCGAGCGCCGTGCTGCTCGGGCTTGCCAACAGCGTCTATCATCCGGCCGATTATGCGATCCTGTCGGCCCACATGGATGTGGCGCGCATGGGCCGCGCATTTTCGATCCATACCTTTGCCGGCTTCCTCGGCGGCGCGGTCGCGCCCGCCATCGTGGCTGCGCTGGTGGCAACGACCGGAGGCCATGGCGCCCTGATCGTGGCAGGCGCGGTGGGTCCGCTGGTGGCGCTGTCGCTGATCGTCGTCGGCATTCCCGATACGAGCGCCGCCGACCGCAAGGTCGACGGCATGCATCCGCCACAGCAAAGCATCATCACGCCGGCCATCATCGTGCTGACGATCTTCTTCACGCTGTTGAGCCTTTCCAACGCCGGTATCGGCAATTTCGGCGTGGTCGCACTGATGAGCGGCTATGGCGCGTCGTTCCCATCAGCCAATATCGCCCTGACGGCGTTTCTCGGCTTTAGCGCCATAGGCGTGCTGGCGGGCGGCTATCTTGCCGACCGCACCCAGCGTCACGGACAGGTCGCCGCCGCCTGTTTTGCGATCAATGCGGCCATCGTCTTTGTCATTGCGACAGTCAATTTGCCGTCACTGCTGTTGACGGCTGCAATGGGGACGGCGGGATTTCTCGGCGGCGTGATCGCCCCGTCGCGCGATATGCTGGTCCGCAACGCGGCGCCACCGGGCGCAGCCGGCCGGGCTTTCGGTATCGTTTCCACCGGCTTCAATCTCGGCGGCATCGTCAGCCCGCTGCTGTTTGGCTGGATCATGGACCAGAATTCGCCGCACTGGGTGTTCGGCGCGTCCGCCGTGTTCATGATTCTGACGGTCCTGCTCGCGCTGGTCACCGACCGGGGGCCGCGGGCCGGTTCCGACGCGTCGTATGCAAGACTTATGCAGCCCTGAATCTCGCCCGCGATGGTTGACAGCAACGCGTGACAACCCATGATGCGGCAACAAACCACTTCGGGATGAAACGCCATGACCCACAATCCAGACCTCGTGATCCGCGGCGGCAGCATCGCCGACGGCCTCGGCGGCGAACTGTTTGAGGCGGACGTGGCGATTTCGGACGGCCGCATTACCGAAGTTGGCCGCGTCTCGGGCAAAGGCAGGGAAGAGATCAACGCCAAAGGCAAACTGGTTGCGCCAGGCTTTGTCGACGTCCACACCCATTATGACGGCCAGGTCACCTGGAGCCAGGACATCACGCCCTCGTCACAGAACGGCGTCACCACCGTCATCATGGGCAATTGCGGGGTCGGTTTCGCACCCTGCCGGCCGTCCGATCACGTCAGGCTGATTCAATTGATGGAAGGCGTCGAGGATATTCCCGAACCGGTGCTGAGCGCCGGCATCCCCTGGGCATGGGAAAGCTTCCCTGACTACATGAACTGGCTGTCACAACGCAGCTTTGACATGGACATCGGCGCACAGCTGCCGCACGCAGCGCTTCGCGTCTATGTGATGGGCGAACGCGGTGCGCGCCGCGATCCAGCTACTGCCGAAGACAACGGCGCGATGGCAGCGCTCGCGGGCGATGCCGTGCGCGCCGGCGCGTTGGGCTTCTCGACCTCGCGTACCCTCAACCACCGCACCTCTACCGGCGACTTCACGCCGACGCTGAAGGCCGGCGAGGATGAACTAACGGCGATCGCCGGCGCCATGCACAAGGTCGGCCGCAGCGTGCTGCAATTCGTGCTCGATCAGTCCAGCATCGAGGAAGATCTGCCGATGATGCTGCGGGTGGCGGAAAATACCAAATGTCCAATTTCGTTTTCCATCACGCAGGCCGACAAGGCGCCGCGCCGTTGGCGGCAGACTCTGGACACCATCGGTGAAGCTTCCGCCCGCGGTCTGTCGATCACGACACAGATTGCCGCGCGCCCGGTCGGGTTGTTGCTGGGACTGGAATTGTCGCGCAATCCGTTCCAGACCCATCCGAGCTACAGGGCGATCGCAAAATTGCCGCTGGCGCAGCGCCTGGCGCGGCTGCGTCAGCCCGAGGTTCGCGCGGCGATCCTGAGCGAGACAGCGACCGCAACCGACGATCCGCTGTTCTTCCGGCCGAACTACGACAAGATGTATCTGCTCGGCGATCCCCCTGATTATGAGCAGCCGCCGGAAAACTCGCTGGGCGCGCAGGCCCGCCGTCAGGGACGGCAGCCGGAAGAGCTGGCCTATGACGCGATGCTCTCGGATGACGGTCGCGGCATGCTCTACGTGCCGTTCCTGAATTACGCCGACGGCAACCTCGATGCCGTGCATGAGATGCTGCGCGATCCGCATTCGGTGCCGGGACTAAGCGACGGCGGCGCCCATTGCGGCATTATCTGCGATGCCAGCTTCCCGACCTATCTGCTGACGCACTGGACCCGCGACCGCAAGCGCGGCGAAAAACTGTCGATCCCCTTCGTGGTGGCGGCGCAGTCGCGCAAGACCGCGTTGTCGGTCGGTCTCTACGATCGCGGCGTCATCGCGCCCGGCTACAAGGCCGACGTCAACGTCATCGACTACGACAGGCTGCATCTGCATCCGCCGAAAGTTCATTACGACCTTCCGGTGGGCGGCCGCCGTCTGCTGCAGCAGGTCGATGGCTATGACGCCACGATCGTCTCGGGCGTAGTGACGCAACGCGGCGGTAGCGCCACCGGCGCGCGTCCGGGCCGGCTGGTGCGTGGCGCCCAGGGTAGCCTGCAGAAGATTGAAGCCGCGGCTTCTTAGGGTCTGTCGCCTATCCGCTGATCCTCAAGCGAACTTCGGTTGCGCCGCCTGGGCTATCAGGCGCGCGCGTTCGGTATTGGGCCACAGCAGCAGCAGGCCGAACAATCCCGATGCGATCAAAATGACCGCGTTGATGGTGAAACCGGTCATGTAGCCCTCAAGCAGCCCGCCCGCGCGCTGGATCACGCTGCCCATCACCGATGGAGCGAGAATGCCGGCGAGCGTATAGATCGCACCATAGATCGCGATTACGGCGCCGCGCTGCGACACCGGCGTAAACTCGCCGAGCATCGGCGGACAAACCACATAGATCGATCCGCAAAGCCCGGATCCGACCACCAGAAACGCGATCTGCATTCCGGCGCCGTCGACATGCGGGAGAGCCAGCAGGATCAATCCGCCGACAACCAAAGGCACCGACCCAAGTAAGCCGCGCGCGCCGCGAGTGGAAACGCCGCGCGCCATCAACACCTGCGAAATCCACCCGGTGAGCAGCACGATGACGGCGCCGAATACCCATGGCAGGATCGATATCCATCCCGCATCTTTTTGCGAGAAGCCGAGCCCCTTGACGATGAAGGGCGTGAACCAGGTGAGCCCCAGCGACAGCGCCCAGTAGGCGCCGAAGGTCGCGGCGCAGCAGCCGATAAAGGTCCGCGAGGTCAGAAGCTGGAAATAGGGAACGCGGGGATCGGTCTTGGCCATCGCGACGGTTTGAACCAGCGGCCCTTCCTTGCCCAGGACGAGCCAGGCCACGACCCACATCAGGCCGACGACGCCGAGCGCGCCGAACGCGTAGTGCCAGCTATGATTGACGATCACCCAGTTCAGCGCGGGCACCGCGAGGATCACGCCGAACGCCGAGCCCTGCGACAGGATGGCGGTGGGAAGGGTCCGCTTCTCATCGGGAAACCATTTGTAGACCGAATGCGCCGCCACCGAAAACGCCGGTCCCTCGCCGGCGCCGAGGATCACGCGGCAGATCAGGAGCGTGGTGAAACTGACCGTGCCCACCATCGGAAACTGCGCCAGCGCCCATATCAGCGCCAGCGCGAGCAGCACCCAACGCGTGGCGATGCGGTTGACGATGAACCCGACGACAATGGCCGAGATCGAAAACAGGAAGAAGAACGAGGAGCCGAGCAGACCGAACTGCTCCGGCTCGAGCTTCATCTCGGTCATGATCGGCACGCCGGCGAGGCCGACCACGATCTTGTCGGCGAAATTCACCAGCATGAACAGGAACAGGAGAAACGTGATTTTCCAGGCGCCTTTGAGCGTCGGCTGCTCGGTCATGGCCTCTCCCCGATTATCCCTGGCTGGCCCTGTTGATCCGGCCTCACCCAATGCTACCTGTGGGGTCTCGGCCAATGCAACTGGACATTTTGACCGGACCCGCGTGCGTTGCAACTGGGCATCCACACCCGGATGCTGCCTGACGCTGTTTCGGCGGCATTCTGCAACCGGATCACGATCGCGTCGCCGTCACGATTGAGACCGTGATCTCCCGCCATGGTCTTGCTATGTTACTCGATCACAGAGGGTTTTTTCATGCTCAAATCGACCCATTGCCGCGCGAGCGTCATCGGCGTGCTTGCTTCGCTTTCGATGCTTGCCGCAGGGAGTATGGCGACGGCGCAGGACGCCCAGGCGCCGGACTATGAGGCCATTGTCGCCTCGCCCGACCGCAACGACGCCGACCGGCAAACCGATCAGCGCCGCCAGCCCGCCAAAATGCTCGCCTTCATCGGCGTCAAAAGCGGAATGAAGGTGCTCGATATGGGGGCTGGCGCCGGCTACAGCACGGAACTGCTGGCGCGCGCCGCCGGCCCGGGCGGTGCCGTGTACGCGCAGGAATCGGCCGCAGTGATGGAGCGAGTGAAGGACAAATTCGATATCCGCGCCCAGAAGCCGGCCATGAAAAACGTCGTCCACGCCATCCGGAACTACGACGATCCAATTCCGCCTGACGTCGGCGGCCTCGATCTCATCACATTTTTCTTTGCCTATCACGACGTCACCTACATGCCGGTCGATCGGATCGAAATGAACAAAAAGATGTTTGCAGCACTCAAGCCCGGCGGCTTTCTTGTCATCGCCGACCATTCCGCGCGTGCCGGCGATGGCATCAATGTTGCGAAGACCCTGCATCGCATCGAGGAAAGCACGCTCCGCAAGGAGATCGAGGCGGCCGGCTTCAAGCTCGTAACTGAAGCCGATTTCCTCAGGCATCCCGAGGATCCGCGGGACGCGGCGGTGTTCCGTCCGCAGGTACCGACCGATGAGTTCGTACTGAAATATCAGAAGCCGTTGTGAGACGTCGCGCACGCTTCGCATGGCAAACGGCAACCCCATCGTGCTCAGCGTTCGCAATCTGACCAAGACCTATCGCTCGGCCGGAGAGCAAATCGATGTGCTCCGCGGCGTGAACCTCGATATCGCGGCGGGCGAGCGCGTCGCGCTGTCAGGAGAATCCGGCAGCGGCAAGAGCACGCTTTTGCATCTGATCGCCGGGCTCGATCGCGCCGACGGGGGTGAGATCACGCTCGCCGACGCAGCCCTGTCGGATCTCACCGATGCCGGCCGGGCGGCGTTGCGAAGGGATCGGCTGGGCCTGGTGTTTCAGCAGTTCAACCTGATCCCGAGCCTGAATGTCCGGGACAATCTCGTGTTCCAGTCTCGCATTGCCGACCGTCATGATGCGGCGTGGCATGACGAACTCGTGGAACGGCTCGGGCTTGGTGCATTATTGAAACGCTATCCCGAGCAATTGTCGGGCGGCCAGCAGCAGCGGGTCGCGATCGGCCGCGCGCTGGCGGTAAAGCCGCTGCTTCTGCTCGCCGACGAGCCCACGGGTAATCTCGACGAGGCGACGGCGGATGACGTCCTTGCGCTCACGCGCGATCTGGTCAAGCGGACCGGCTGCGGTTTCCTGATGGTGACCCACAGCGCACGGCTTGCCGCTACCCTCGACCGGCAAATCAATCTCCATGCGGGGCTGATTGCATGACCCGCGTCCTCTGGATACTAGCCGTGCTGTTGAGCCATTGGCGGCGGCATCCGATGCAGCTCGCGACCCTGCTGATCGGATTGATCTCCGCGACCGCGCTGTGGAGCGGCGTGCAGGCGCTGAACCAGCAGGCGCGCCTGAGTTACGACCGCGCGGCGGCGACTTTCGGCGGCGCGAGAACGGCCATGCTGGTCAGCCGCAACAGCGCGACCTTCCCGCAGCAACTCTTTGTCGACCTGCGCCGCGCCGGCTGGCCGGTATCCCCCGTTCTGGAAGGCCGCCTTCAGATCGGCGGACGCGCATTCCGGCTGCTCGGAATCGAACCGGTCACGCTGCCTGCGGAAGTCGGGAATGCGCCGGCGATTGGACAAGTGGGCTTGCGGTCGTTCGTCACGCCACCGGGAGAAATGCTGGTGGCGCGTGAGACGCTCTCCGATCTCAATTTACCGGAAGGCGCGACGCCGCTTTCAAGCGACGGCACCCTGCTGCCGCCGCTGCGGGTGCAGGCGCAACTGGTGCCAGGCGTGCTGGTGGTCGATATTGGCGTCGCACAGCGGCTCCTCAAAATGCCGGATCAGGTTTCCCGGCTGATGATCGGCAAGGCCGGGGGCAAGCGCGCGCCGCTCGAAAGCGTCACCGGCGACAAGCTCCGGATGGTCGAGCCGGATGCGGAGAGCGACCTCGAACGCCTCACCGACAGTTTTCACCTCAATCTGACGGCGTTTGGGCTGCTGTCATTTGTGGTCGGACTGTTCATCGTCAATTCGGCCGTTGGCCTTGCGTTCGAGCAACGCCTGCCGATGCTGCGAACGCTGCGCGCCTGCGGAGTGTCCGCACGCATGTTGAACGCGGTGCTGGTGGTCGAACTGGTATCGCTGGCGCTGGTCGCCGGCGTCGCGGGCCTGGTCTGCGGTTATCTGATCGCAGCGTCATTATTGCCCGATGTCGCCGCCTCCTTGCGCGGACTCTATGGCGCTCAAATTCCCGGCGAGTTGACGCTCAGGAGCGAATGGTGGATCGCCGGCCTCATCATCAGCGTGGTCGGCGCATTGGCGGCGGCGGCCACGAGTCTTGCGAAGGCGATCCGCCTTCCCGTGCTGGCTGCAGCCCAACCCCAGGCATGGCAACAGGCGCAGCACCGCTGGCTGATTTTCCAAAGCGCGCTGGCGCTCGCCGTGCTTGCTGCCGCCGGTGCCCTTCTCTGGTACGGTGATTCCCTTGTTTCAGGGTTTGCTGTGCTCGCGGCATTGCTGCTTGGCGCTGCGCTCGGCCTGCCCGCGATCCTGGAACTGGTGCTGTCGCTCGGCCAGCGGCGCGCCCATGGCGCGGTTGCCGTCTGGTTCTGGGCCGACAGCCGCCAGCAGCTTTCGGGATTGTCACTGGCGTTGATGGCGCTGCTGCTCGCGCTTGCCGTCAATGTCGGCGTCGGCACCATGGTCGAAACCTTCAGCCGCACTTTTATCAGTTGGCTAGATGGACGATTGGCGGCGGACGTCTATCTCAACGCCACTGACAATATGCAGGCTACCGAAATCAAGGCGTGGCTGCGCCAGCGGCCGGAGGTGGAGGCGATCCTGCAGAGCGGCCGGGCCGAGACGCAAATCGAGGGAGCGCCGATCGAGATTCTCGGCCTGCCCGATCACGCTACCTATCGGGATCGCTGGCCGCTGCTCCAATCAACCGCAAACGTCTGGACCCGCCTTCGTCCCGGCGATACCGGGCTGGTCAGCGAGCAATTGGCCCGGCGCTTAAATCTCACGATCGGCGATTTCGTCGAGATACCCGCGCCAGGGGGAAGCTGGACGCTTGAGATCGCCGGCATCTACGCCGACTACGGCAATCCGAAGGGACAGATTGCCGTCAATATCGCCGCGCTGATCCGACGCTTTCCCGCCATCCCGCTGACGCGAATGGCGCTCCGCGTCGCCCCTGCCGAGGTTCCGGCGCTGATCTCATCGCTGCAGAGCAAATTCGGGCTCGATGGCCGCAACCTCGTGGATCAGGCAACCGTGAAGGCCGAATCGACGCGGATCTTCAACCGGACCTTCGCCGTGACGGCGGCATTGAACGCCTTCACCCTCGCCGTCGCCGGCGTCGCCTTGCTGACGAGCCTGTTGACCCTCGGCAATTCCCGCCTGCCGCAGCTCGCGCCGTTATGGGCGATCGGAATCACGCGGCAGCGGCTTGCAGCGATCGAGCTCTTGAAGACCATGTCGGTTGCGCTGATCACGACCCTGCTCGCGCTGCCGCTCGGTCTGTTGGTGGCGTGGTGCCTGATCGCGGTGGTGAATGTGAAGGCCTTCGGCTGGCGGCTGCCGTTTCATGTCTTCCCGCTGCAACTCCTGGAGCTAGTGGGCGTAGCGATGGCGGCCGCGCTGTTGGCGGCGCTGATCCCCGTTCTCAAACTGGCGCGCATGCAACCGGCGAGCCTGGTCAAGATTTTCGCCGATGAGCGATAAATTCCCGATATCCCGCCGCGCCTTCGCGAGCAGCGCGCTTCTTCTCGGGCTTGCCCCCAGAATCTCGCTTGCGCAGGGCTTTGCCGGGCTCGGCAAGAACACGGAAGGATTCGCGCCGGTTACTCCCGGCAGGATTTTTGCTTTTCCTGCAGATCACGGTCCGCACCCGGACTACCGGATCGAGTGGTGGTACGTGACGGCTAACCTTGTGGATTCGGCCGGCGCTGCCTATGGCGCACAATGGACCTTGTTTCGTCAGGCGATGCAGCCGGGCGCGCAAGCGGAAGGATGGGCCAATCAGCAGATCTGGATGGGCCACGCGGCCGTGACCCGCGCTGATACCCACCGCTATAGCGAAACCTTCGCCCGCGGCGGCGTTGGACAGGCCGGCGTCGAAGCCAGGCCGTTTTTCGCCTGGATCGATTCATGGGAAATGCGCGGGGGCGAAGCGATGCGCGACGACATCGTCGCGCCGCTTGAACTTCGGGCATCCGGTGCGGACTTCGCTTACGCGCTCCGGCTCGACGCCGATCGCGCGCTGGTTCTGCAGGGCGATGCCGGATACAGCAAAAAATCGGAACGCGGACAGGCCTCGTATTATTTCAGCCAGCCTTATTTCAAGGCGACGGGCAGCATCACCATCGACGAAAAAGCTGCCGGGGTTACCGGACAGGCATGGATGGATCGGGAATGGAGCAGCCAACCGCTCGCTTCGGATCAAACGGGGTGGGACTGGTTTTCGCTGCATCTCCAATCGGGCGAGAAGCTGATGTTGTATCGGCTGCGTCAGAAAGATGGCCATAACAATCTTTTCGGCAACTGGATCGAACCGGACGGCCGTTCCATCGAGATCGCATCGATCGATAACAAGATGACGCCGACAGTTTTGACCGACGTCGAAGGTCGCAAGGTCCCGACCGGATGGAGCATCGTCATTCCTGCGCGCGGTCTGCGGATCGAAACCACGCCGCTGAATGCGAAGAGCTGGATGGGAACGAGCTTTCCCTATTGGGAAGGGCCGATCAGCTTTAGCGGCAGCCACAGCGGGCTGGGATATCTCGAGATGACCGGCTATTGAGGCCACCACCATCGTTTTCAGAAGGGACCCTTAGGATGTTTCATTTCACCGCTCTCGTCACCTGTCTGGCCATCTCGCTTTATTTCTTCACCTCCATTCAGGTGTCCAAGGCGCGCCAAGCCTTCGGCATCAAGGCGCCGGCCATATCAGGCAATCCCGACTTCGAGCGGGTGTTTCGGGTGCAGATGAACACGCTGGAATGGATGCCGATTTTCCTGCCCTCGCTGTGGCTGTTCGCCATCTACATCAGCGATCCCATCGCAGCCGCGATTGGCCTCGTCTGGATCGCCGGCCGCATCCTTTACATGACCGGCTATTCGCAGGCCGCCAATAAACGCGGGCGGGGTTTCGGGATCCAGGCGATGGCGGCGGGCTTGCTTTGGCTAGGCGCGTTCGGCGCGATCGTCTGGCGTCTCATTCATGCATAAAAAAGGGGAGCCCCCTGCGGGGCTCCCCTTCAATCTGCGATTAATCTCAGAAATCGAAGGTCATACCGGTTGTGACCGCTTCAGTCTTGTTGCCTGCAACGACGTTGTTGTTGGCATCGCGACCGCATACGCCGTAGCCGTGCCCGCTAACTCCCAGGCAGTAGTGCGCGCCCGGGCCATTGCGAAGATAGCTACCCACGATGTACCAGCTGACGAATGGGCTGAAGTGGTATTTGAGGCCCAATGCATACTGATCGGCGCTGCTGTTAAGCGTGTTGAGTGCAAAATCGGCAGGGTTGGCAGGATCCACCCCCGGCGGCACAGCAGTCCTTGGAACGTTAAGCGTGCCAACGCCCGGCGAGCCCGGCGACGAGTTGGCGTGAGCCCATGAACCGTTGACGTCCCATTTGCCAATGGTTTGCGTCGCGCTCACGAAGTAACCGTCGCGCGAGCGTTCGTCGAATATGGCGACCGTGTTCTCTCTGCGCATCCGCTCGTAGATTGCATAGAGTTGCAAGGTGCCGATCCCGTCCATGAAACGATAGCCGGCACCGACCTTGGCCGCCCACTCGTTGGCAATACCGACGGACCCCGGC
>JBGQCE010000017.1:0-15717 GCA_041495185.1 Bradyrhizobium sp. | reverse complement strand
ACCTCGGCGCGATGCGCCTTTGCCACGTTGTAGGCGATGTTGGTGGCGAGCGCGGTTTTGCCCATGCCGGGACGGCCGGCGACGATGATCAGATCGGAGGGCTGCAGGCCGCCCATCTTGACGTCGAGATCGCGCAAGCCCGTTGCAATGCCGGACAATTTGCCGTCGCGCTGGAACGCTTTTGCCGCCATGTCGACGGCGACGGTGAGGGCCTGCGCGAAGCGCTGGAAACCGCCGTCATAGCGGCCGGACTCCGCCAGTTCGTACAGCCGGCGCTCGGCATCCTCGATCTGGGCCCGCGGCGCAAAATCCACCGGCGCATCGAAGGCGACATTGACCATGTCCTCGCCGATCCGGATCAGATCGCGGCGCAGCGCCAGTTCATAGATCGTGCGTCCATAATCCTGCGCGTTGATAATGGTGGTCGCTTCAGCGGCGAGCCGGGCGAGGTATTGGCCGACCGTCATGCCGCCGATGTCGGTTTCGGCCGGGACGAAGGTCTTCAGGGTGACGGGGGTCGCGATCTTGCCCATCCGGATCAGGCTGCCGAGAGTCTCGTAGATGGTCTGATGGATCGGCTCGAAGAAGTGTTTCGGCTCCAGAAAATCCGATACCCGATAGAATGCGTCGTTGTTGACCAGAATGGCGCCGAGCAGGGCCTGTTCCGCCTCGATATTGTGCGGTGCGCTCCGAAAGGCCGGAGTTCCCGCGTCGGGCGCGAGCTTGAGAACGTTCGAATCAAGTAGGGCCATGATTTGGATTATGCTTCGGATTTTGTTGTTATTTGGATTCTTGGATTGGGCAGCGATAAAGCGCCTCTCCCGAGCGGACTAAAAGCGCAGCAACGCGCCTTATGCCCGATTCACACAGTGCGCGTTGGGAAATCCCATCGGTGCGTCCCATTCGCGCTTGACGGGTTTTCGGGAGCCGTCTGGCCGACGCCGTCCTGCCCGTCAATGGAAACTTGGAAATCTTTGGCGCCCGCTGAACCTTATCCCGCGCAGGCATACCCATCCCAAGGGCGACAGGCGTCCCCGGCCGCAGTCTCGGCGCTTTGGTCAGATCAGAACGAGATAGATCAATGCGATCAGGGCCGCTCCGACGCCTGCTGCGATCAGGGCGTAGTCGGTGCCGATCTCCGCTTTCGGATCGAACGACCGTTGATAGGTTTTCTTCACCATTCGGGGAGGTTTAGGGCAGGCCGGCCCGACCTTTTGTGAAGCACATCACATTCGGCGTATTTTCTTCACGGCATGGTCACCAGGAACGGGTTAGCCACTTCCGAATTGATAGCGGCACCGGGTTTTCGGATGCCGGATTAGGTAGGGACAGGCGATGGGCCAGCAACTTCCGGCCAGACTTCAACCATGGCGATCGGGGAACGGCCAGGATTTATGGCTGTCGATGCTGATCGACACCATGGAAGAAGCCTCTCGTCCGGAAATCCGCGCGATGCGTTGTGATATCTCGCTGCTGGCTGCCGTGAAGGCGCAGCTCACGCGACCGGCATCGCCACACGCCTATCGCGCCTCCGATTTCAGTTTGCGAAACTAGCGGGCCTATTCGCCTGCAATCTGCAGCCGCGGCCGCTGGCCGCGTTCGATGCCGCGCAGCTTCGCTTCTTCGCGCGTGATGTAATCGCGGGACAGCGGCACCGCGTTCTGGCGCTTGGCGAGCTGGATCTGGAAATTCATCAGGCCCTGCTTGCGGAACGACATTTCCGAGCAGGCCAGGTAAAATTCCCACATCCGCGCAAAGCGCTCGTCATAGAGCTGCACCGCTTCCTCGCGCCGCGCCATGAACCGCTCACGCCAGGCCTTGAGGGTTTCGGCGTAATGCAGCCGCAGGATTTCGATGTCGCAGACCAGAAGTCCGGCGCGCTCGATTGCGGGGATCACTTCGGAAAGCGCGGGGATGTAGCCGCCGGGGAAAATGTATTTCGCGATCCAGGGACTGGTGACGTCGGGTCCGTGCGAGCGGCCGATCGAATGCAGCATCATGACGCCGTCGTCGGTGAGAAGTTCGGCGCAGCGCTTGAAATAGATCTCGTAGAAGTCGACGCCGACGTGCTCGAACATGCCCACCGACACGATGCGATCGAACGGCCCGGGAATGTCGCGATAGTCCTCGAGGAAAAACCTCGCCGATCGCGTCAGGTTTTTCTCAGCCGCGCGGGCGTTCGACACCTGCAACTGTTCGTTCGATAACGTGACGCCGGTGACGTTGGCGCCGGTCATTTCCGCCAGATACAGGCCAAGGCCGCCCCAGCCGGAGCCGATGTCGAGCACGCGGTCGCCGCGCCCGATCAACAGCTTCGCGGCAAGATGGCGCTTCTTGGCAAGTTGGGCATCGTCAAGCGTCGCATCCGGCGTTTCGAAATAACCGCAGCTGTACTGCATGTCGGCATCGAGGAAGAGGGAATACAGCCGCCCGTCGAGATCGTAGTGGCGCGCGACATTGTTTTTCGAACGGCCGCGCGGATTGAACTGCTGGGCATGCCTGACCAGATAACGCAGCCACCATTGCAGCTTGGCCCAGCGCGGCAACATTTCAGGCTGACCCAGCAAGATCGCCAGCGCGTCCGCAATCGAGCCATTCTCGACGACAAAGGTGCCTTCCATGTAAACTTCGCCCAGCGCAAGTTCCGGGTTGAGAAGAACCCTGCGTTCGGCATCGGTGGTCAGGAAGCGCACAGAGACCGGGTCGCCGGTCCCATCGCCGCAGCAAAATTTTTCCCCGCTCGCGGTCGTGAACGTCATCGCGCCGCGGCGAATGAACTGGTTCAGGAAATAACGCAACAAACGGTCCATCGAAACCACCAAAGAAAGCGATCCCGTAAAGGCTAACGTGCCGGCCGTCACACTCGACGCACGCGGGACAGAATGGTTCCCGCATGCCCATTTGATCATAATAGTGATGATCGGTGCGCGCTAGTGCATTGTACAGAAAGCGGATATTCCCGAATGCCGCGTTCACGCAGTTGCGTCATATGTGCGCTTCCATTCGCGGGATAATCGGCTAAAAGGTGACCGCCGCAGCCAGCGCCGGATTTAGGGCCGCTGGAAGCAATTTCCGCATCTGGAGAACCAAGGGAATGTTGAGCCGAGCGCTCAGTTTAGCGACGGTGATGCTTCTGATCGGCTGTTTCGCGGCAAAGCCGGCGCAGGCGCAAAATCTCGAAGCCGGCAAAAGCCCTTCCCAGATTTTCGCAGGCACCTGTAACGCCTGCCACAAGAGCCCGCGGGGGCTGCTGAAGACCGTGCCGGCCGGATCCCTGCAGGGCTTCCTGCGGCAGCATTATACGACCAGTTCCGAGATGGCCTCGCTGCTCAGCGCCTTTCTGGTATCCAACGGGGCGGCCGATACCCGCGTTGTCGGGGGCCAGGGCAAGCCCGGCAAGGATGCGAAATCGGAAGGCAAGCCCGGCGGTCCGCCCGACCAGCTCGACCGGTTTGGCCGCAAGCTGCGCCCCGGTGCGCCGTCTCAGGAGGCTGCCAAGCCCGAGGGGGAGCCGCGCGAGGCCGCCAAGCCCGATGCCTCGAAACCCGCAGCGGGGGCTCAGGCCCCGATTCAGGCGGCTGGTGAGCGCGGCCCGGATGGCCGCAAATTGTCGGCCAAGCAGAGGCTGAGCAAGAGGGGCAAGCCGGGCGTCGAAGAGCCGCCCAAGAGCGAGGCTGCCAAGGGCGAGGCCGCCCAGGAAGGGCCATCGAAGGGCGAGGCGGCGAAGGAGGAGACACCCAAGAGCGAAACCGCCAAGGTCGAGGGCGGCAAGCCCGAGGCCGCCAAGCCGTCCGGCGAGGGCAAGCCTGAGTCCACCAATTCTGAATCCGCCAAGATCGAACCGCCGAAGGAGACGGGGAGCGGCGACACCCCCGTATTGCGGGCCGACCCGGTTCCCCCGGTCACCCCGGCGCCCGCTACGCCGCCTGCGGTGTCTGCAGCCGTTACCAGCGGGGCGCCGGAGCCGGCCACGGCAGCCGCGCCGCAGCCTGTGCCGCCCCCGGCCGTGACGGCGTCTGCGCCGCCACTGCCGCCAGTTGCTCCCGCCGGCCCGCCCGCACCGCCGATCTCGCAATAACGCGCACAAGAGAGCCCGCAGAAATCGAAAAGCCCGGCCTGATGAGGGCCGGGCTTCCACGCGTGCAACTCGATATAACGAAGCCGCGTCACTTTTCGGAAGCGGCTTCCTGCTGCGGCTCGACGTCGTCGCGGCGCGCTTCCGGATCGAAGAACTCGCCGGCGGCCGCGAGCGCTTCGGCGGCCGCGTCCTGATCTTCCTGACGGGTAGAGATATCTTCGCCGCGATTGATGCGCTCGGCCTCATCGGCGCTGCGCGCAACAGTCACGGTGACGCCGACCTCGACTTCCGGATGCACGGCGATGGCGATTTTGTGCCTGCCGATGGTCTTGATCGGCGCGTCCAGCATGACCTGCCCGCGGCTGATGGCAACGCCATCGCTCTCGAACGAGGCGATGATGTCGCGCACCGTCACCGATCCGAACAACTGACCGGTTTCGGAGGCCTGACGCAGCACCACGACGTTGCGGCCGTCGATCTTCTCAGCGACCGTGGTGGCTTCGCCCTTGGCCTTGAGGTTGCGGGCTTCGAGTTCGGCCTTCATGCCGTCGAACTTGGCGCGATTGTCCGCAGTGGCGCGCAGCGCCTTGCCGCGCTTCAACAGAAAATTGCGGGCAAACCCGTCCTTGACGCGGACGACTTCGCCCATCTGGCCGAGTTTGGCGACACGTTCCAGCAAAATGACTTCCATATTCGTTCTCCTATTGAGGTGATGAGATTGGGGTTGAGTGAGTTGACGTAAAGATTTCAGGACGCGGGGAGGGGCGGCGGCCTCCCTTGCAAATAGCGCTGGCGAAGCCCGAAAAGGGTGTCGGCAATACCGAGGACAACCATTGCAAGGATGGCCCACCAGATCACGGCCACGATGACGTAAGTGCCGATGAGCCAGAGCGCGCGGGTTTTCAATGCCAGCGTCAACGTATGCAGCACCGCAAAGCCGATGAGCGCGTAAGCCATCATCAAGGCTGCGCTGACGATCTGGGCCAGGATCGCAAGCAGTCCGCCGGTAAAGCAGAGCGCGATGGCGACGCACAATGCGGCGAGCGTCATCGGCGGCAGTGCCGCGCTTTTCAGGTCTGGCCAGGGGCGGTGCAATCGTCCCGATGTCGCGGTGATCCTTGCGGCGAGCCAGAGGTTGAGCGTCAGCGTCATCATCGCGACGATGGCGGCCGCGGCCGGCGCGATCTTCACGAGAGCATCAACCCATTGTTCGGTCTCGCCGGTCGATGCCGCCTCGCGCGGGCCGATGATCCGCAGCAGGCCGGCCCGCAGCGCGCCGGTGATGGCCGCGGCGTCAGTGCCAAGCGTCAGCATCGCCGCCATCGTGGTCAGCGCGGCAAAGCCTGTGATCCAGAGCAGGATGCGGCCGACCGGATACCATTCGAGATCAGGCGCAACGGGCGCGGCGCCGTTGCCGGAGGAGACGCCGTTGTGCATGGGCCGCCCCAGGAGAGCCAGATGGCCGAGCCACCAGGCGGGCAACGCGACCGTGACGGCGAAGGCGATGCAATAGGGCAGGCCGAAGATCGCGCCTAGTCCCATGGCTGCAGCGATGCCGCCGATGGTGGCGGCGAGCGGTCCCCATCCGAGCGCCGCCACCATCAGCGGCAATGGCGCCAGATAAAACAGCAATAGCGAGATCAGCGCGCCCGAGACGATCGAGGCGAACATCAGCGCCGACGCGCTGCCGGCGGCTATTGCAATGAAAATCATCGCGATCATCAGCTGTCCCGCCCCTTTCGAGCGGTTAGAGGTTTTTGAGAACCCCAACCATCGGCGACCGGACGACCCGGAAGCCTTATGAAGATTTTTCGAACCGCGGCGCGAACGCCGCGGCCCGAGGATGTCTTTAGCGAATGACGTAAGGCAGCAGGCCGAGGAAACGCGAGCGCTTGATGGCGCGCGCGAGTTCGCGCTGCTTCTTGGCGGAGACGGCGGTGATGCGGCTCGGCACGATCTTGCCGCGCTCGGATACGTAACGCATCAGCAGCTTGGAATCCTTGTAGTCGATCTTCGGCGCGTTCGGACCCGTGAACGGGCAGGTCTTGCGGCGGCGGAAAAAAGGACGGCGTGCACCAGCTTCAGCCATGATTCTTACTCCTCGATCGCTGCGTCGTCATCGCGCGGGCGGCGCGGTCCACGGTCGCCGCGGTAGCCACCGCCGTCACGATCGCCGCGGAATCCGCCATCGCGGTCGCCACGGAAACCGCCGCCACGGTCGTCGCGATCGCGGTCGCGATCCGCTTTCCGCATCATCGCCGAGGGACCTTCCTCGTGCTCGTCGACGCGAACGGTGAGATAGCGGATCACGTCTTCGCTGATCCGCTCCTGCCGCTCGATCTCGGTGACGGCCGCCGAAGGGCCGTCGATGTTGAGCAGCACGAAATGCGCCTTGCGATTCTTGTTCATCCGATAGGTGAGGGAACGTACGCCCCAGTTTTCCATCTTCACGACCTTGCCGCCGAGTTGCTCGACGATGCCGGTCATCTGGGTGGTCAGTTCTTCGACCTGCTGGGTGCTCGCATCCTGACGTGCGAGAAAAACATGCTCATAAAGAGGCATGGGTGTCCTTTCCTAGTGTTGGCGCGGTTCCCGGCGGCAAGCCCTTCGAGACCTTTGGAAAGGACTCGGATTAGCTCAAGAAGGCGGAAGCACGGGACGACGGGCCGACTGGCCCTGCCACATCAACATCGCCGATACGGTGAAATTGCTGAGACCGTCCGTTCAGCTCCCGGCCGGGATCCACGGATGGCGCGGTTTATACGGATTTTGGGCGCGATGGCAAGGGAAAGCGGCACAATTGACGCACCCGGGCCGGCCAGCCGGGAACCGGCGGCGGCTTGACATAACGGTCTGCTGCGGTGTCTTTCGGCCCGACTTTTAGTGATTTCCAAGGGCCTCCAAGGGCATTCAGAGGTATTGATGACGGCAGCGTTCACATTTCCGGGGCAGGGCTCCCAGGCGGTCGGCATGGGCAAGGCGCTCGCGGAGGCTTTTCCGGCGGCGTGTGCCGTGTTCGACGAGGTCGATGCGGCGCTCGGGGAAAAGCTGACGGCCATCATCTGGGACGGCCCTGCCGAGACCCTGCAGCTCACCGAAAACGCCCAGCCGGCATTGATGGCGGTCTCGCTTGCGACCCTGCGGGTGCTCGAGACCGAAGCCGGTTTCTCGGTAGGCCGGGATGCCGCATTCGTGGCGGGACATTCGCTCGGCGAATATTCCGCGCTTGCGGCCGCCGGCAGCCTCAGCATCTCCGACACCGCGCGCCTTCTGCGCACCCGCGGTCTTGCCATGCAGAAGGCGGTGCCGGTGGGCGTCGGCGCCATGGCCGCTCTGCTCGGCCTCGATTATGAGGCCGCGGTCGCTGTCGCGAATGAAGCCGCGCAAGGTCAGGTCTGTCAGGCCGCCAATGACAATGGCGGCGGGCAGGTCGTGGTCTCCGGCGACAAGGCCGCCGTCGAGCGCGCGCTCGAGATTGCCAAAACCAAGGGCGCCAAGCGCGCCATGCTGCTGCCGGTGTCGGCGCCGTTCCATTGCCGGCTGATGCAGCCCGCGGCCGATGTGATGGCGAAGGCGCTGGCCGGTGTCACCATCAAGCCACCCGTTTCGCCTGTCGTGTCGAACGTGCTGGCTGCGCCGATCACCGATCCGGACGAGATCCGCCGCCGCCTGATCGAACAGGTCACGGGAACCGTGCGCTGGCGCGAGTCGGTGGCGTACATGGCAAACCACGGCGTCACCCGGTTTTTCGAGATCGGCGCCGGCAAGGTGCTGAGCGGACTCGTCAAGCGCATCGCCGACAGCGCCGTGGGTATTTCGGTCGGCGGGCCGAACGATATTGCCGCGGCGAAAGATGCGCTCGCCGCCGCGCAGTCGTCCTGAGCGAGGAGGGACCATGATGTTCGATCTGACTGGCAGGACGGCGCTCGTTACCGGCGCGACCGGCGGCATCGGTGGCGCGATCGCGCAAGCCTTGCACGCGCAAGGCGCGACGGTGGCGATTTCCGGGACACGGCGAGAGGTGCTGAATACGCTCGCGGGCAAGTTGGGCGAGAGGGTTCACGTGCTGCCCTGCAATCTCTCCGATGCAGCCGAGGTCGAGGCGCTGGTGCCGTCGGCCGAAAAGGCCATGGGCCAGGTCGACATTCTCGTCGCCAATGCCGGCATCACCAGAGACAATCTGTTCGTGCAATTGCGCGATGAAGACTGGGACGAGGTCATCAAGGTCAATTTGACGGCGACCTTCCGCCTGGCCCGGGCTGCGACCAAGCTGATGATGCGCAAGCGCTTCGGCCGCATCATCGCAATCACCTCGATCGTCGGCGTTACCGGCAATCCGGGCCAGGGCAATTACACCGCGTCGAAGGCGGGGCTGATCGGCATGATCAAGACGCTGGGTGCGGAATACGCCAAGCGCAACGTCACCGCCAACTGCATCGCGCCCGGATTTATCAAGACGCCGATGACGGATGCGCTGAACGACAAGCAGCGCGAAGCCATCCTTGCGAAAGTTCCTGCGGCGCGGCTTGGAACGCCTGAAGATATCGCGGCCGCGGCGGTCTATCTCAGCTCGAATGAAGCGGCCTACGTCACCGGGCAGACGATTCACGTCAATGGTGGAATGGCCATGTTTTGAGCCGGTTAATGGCCCGCTTGGCGGGGCCAGAGGCCGTTTCCGATGACCGATCGAGGCTTATAGTCAAGGCTTGGGAAGTATGATAACCGAACCCCCAACGGATGGGCAAAGAACGCCATTGCAGGAATTTGAAACCCTGTATATTGGCGGTGCGGAGCCTGCCGTCATTCGCCGGGCCTTGTCGGCTATGACTTGGCAGATTCAAGACTTGGCCAAATCAAGACTATGCGCGATTGCGAAGGAATGTTTAACGACCAGGATGGCTCGTATCGTCTTGGGGACGGGTCTAGCGGGAACAAGCACGAGGTTGAACGATGAGTGAGATTGGCGAGCGAGTTAAGAAGATCGTGGTCGAACACCTTGGTGTTGAGCCCGAAAAAGTGGTCGACAACGCGAGCTTCATTGACGACCTCGGCGCCGACAGCCTCGATACCGTCGAGCTCGTGATGGCGTTTGAAGAAGAATTCGGTTGCGAAATTCCTGATGATGCCGCGGAGACGATTTTGACCGTTGGCGATGCCACAAAATTTCTCGAAAAAAACGCGAAGAGCTGACGCCCCCGCGCAGCACTGACAAAGCCGGACGGGCCGTGGTCGAGCGGTCCACCGGTTTCTTGTTGTGGGCCGCGAATCACGGGCTGGAGTGCTGGATATGAGGCGGGTTGTCGTCACGGGCCTCGGCATGGTGTCGCCACTCGGCTGTGGCGTCGAGCCGACCTGGAAGCGCATCCTCAACAGCGAGAGCGGCGCCAGGAAGATCGATACGTTTGACGTATCCGATCTGACCAGCCGGATCGCCTGCGTGATTCCGCGCGGCGACGGCAACGGCGGCACTTTCAATCCGGACCAGTGGATGGAGCCGAAGGACCAGCGCAAGGTCGATGATTTCATCATCTTTGCAATGTGCGCGGCGCGCCAGGCGCTCGACGATGCCAACTGGCATCCTTCCACCGAAGAGGATCGTTGCGCCACCGGCACGATGATCGGTTCGGGGATTGGCGGCCTTTCCGGCATTGCCGACACGGCGCTGCTTCTGAAAGAGCGCGGACCGCGCAAGATATCGCCATTCTTCATTCCCGGACGTCTGATCAATCTTGCTTCGGGCTATGTCTCGATCGAGCACGGCCTCAAGGGCCCCAACCATTCCGTGGTGACGGCGTGTTCGACCGGCGCACACGCGATCGGCGATGCCAGCCGGCTGATCGCGCTGGGCGACGCCGATGTGATGGTGGCGGGCGGAACAGAGTCGCCGATTTGCCGGCTGTCGATGGCGGGATTTTGCGCATCGCGCGCGTTGTCGACCGGCTTCAACGATACTCCCGAGAAAGCCTCGCGTCCCTACGACAAGGACCGCGACGGCTTCGTGATGGGGGAAGGCGCAGGCATCGTGGTTCTCGAAGAATACGAGCACGCGAAGAACCGCGGCGCGAGAATCTACGCGGAAGTGACCGGTTACGGTCTGTCCGGCGATGCCTATCATATCACATCGCCGTCGCCGGACGGCGATGGCGCCTTCCGCAGCATGAGCGCGGCCATGAAGCGCGCCGGGATCAGTTCTTCCGATATCGACTACATCAATGCGCACGGAACTTCGACGCAGGTCGGCGACGAAATTGAACTCGGTGCGGTGGAGCGGCTGCTCGGCAACACCGCTTCCAGGGTCTCGATGTCTTCGACCAAATCGTCGACCGGCCATCTGCTGGGTGCCGCGGGAGCGGTCGAGATGATTTTCAGCATCCTGGCGATTCGCGATAATACCGCTCCGCCGACGATCAATCTGGAGAACCCGTCGGTGGAAACGGCGATCGATCTCGTGCCGCAGGTGCCGCGCAAGCGCGAGATCAATGTCGCGCTCTCGAATTCGTTCGGTTTCGGAGGCACCAACGCATCCGTGATCCTGCAGCGCGTGGCTAACTGACGCGTCATCAAGAAGAGTCCACCGTTTCGCCGCATTCGGTGATAAATCCTAGATTTGGGCGTAGACTACAGGCCATTGCGGGAAGTTCGCGAGGCCACGATTGAACCGACAGGATTTCAGGTTGCATCGATGAGTGAGAGGCCGCCCATTTCGCCACGGAGTCCGCGCGCCGCGCTGGAGCCCGAGCAGGTTCCGCCGCCGCCGAAGCGGTCCGAACGCGCCCGCAATCCGTTCGTCGTGGTCGGCAATGCCATCATCACCGTCGTGCTGGTGCTGATGATAGGCGCCGGCGGCGCATACTTCTACGGCAGACAGAAGATCGAGGCCCCAGGGCCGTTGCAGGAGGACAAGATCGTCAACATTCCCTCGCGCGCGGGAATGACCGACATTGCCGATATCCTGCAGCGCGAAGGCGTCATCGACAATAATCGCTGGGCGTTCATCGGCAGCGTGTTTGCGCTGAAGGCGCGCTCGGAGCTCAAGCCCGGCGAATACTCGTTTCAGAAGAACGCCTCCTTGCGCGATGTCATCGGCACCATGGTCGAAGGCAAGGTGGTTCAGCACGCGGTCACGGTTCCCGAAGGCCTGACCTCCGAACAGATCTTGGCCCGGCTTTCGGAGAATGAAATCTTTTCAGGCTCGGTCCGCGAAATGCCGCGCGAGGGCACGCTGCTGCCGGAAACCTACAAATTCCCGCGCGGCACCACGCGCGAGCAGGTGATTACGCGCATGCAGCAGGCGCAGAAGCGCGCGCTCGCGGAAATCTGGGAACGCCGCAGTCCGGATATTCCGATCAAGACGCCGGAGCAGCTGGTGACGCTGGCCTCGATTGTCGAGAAGGAAACCGGCAAGGCGGACGAGCGCAGCCGTGTCGCCGCGGTGTTCGTCAACCGGCTGCGGCAAAAAATAAAGCTGCAGTCCGATCCGACCATCATCTACGGGCTGGTCGGCGGCAAGGGAACGCTGGGGCGGCCTATCAAGCGCAGCGAAATCCAGCAGCCGTCGCCTTACAATACCTACGTGGTTGACGGGCTTCCACCGGGACCGATCGCCAATCCCGGCCGCGCCTCGCTGGAAGCCGCCGCCAATCCGGCGCGCACCCGCGATCTGTTCTTCGTCGCGGATGGTACCGGCGGCCACGCCTTTACCGAAACCTATGACCAGCATCAAAAGAACGTCGCCAAGCTGCGCGCGCTGGAGAAGCAGATACAGAACGACACCGTCGAACCGGCTGACGATCCCCAGCCGGCCGCGGCGGGTGCCCCGACTGACGCTAGTCCCGCGGCCACCACGGCAAAACCGGTCCCGGCCAAGAAGCCTGTTCGCATCGCCCCGGCCAGGCAAGGTGCCGCGCAAGCGCCGGCGTTGCCTCCGGTGGTCCAGCGCTAGCGCGGGGACGCCGGCAGTGAGCCGGAACCGAATTCCGCTTCGAGCGAAAACGCTCCTAACCGGTAACTTGCGCGCATTCTATTCGCAAAACCGGTATCCACTTTTGCGCAATACGCGCTAAGGTCACGCAGTTCTTGCTGGCGAGTCTCACACCCCTAACTTCCGGAGAAATTCACGCGATGGCGCTGTCGAGCATGACCGGTTTTGCCCGAAGTCACGGCGCCAGCGGACCCTACGCGTTCGAATGGGAGCTGAAGTCGGTCAACGCCAAAGGGTTTGATCTGCGGATGCGGTTGCCGCCCGGATGGGACGATCTCGAAGCGTTCGCCAAGAAGCGCGCCGGCGAGGTGCTGTCGCGCGGCACGGTATACGCCAATTTGAACGTCAAGCGCGCCGGCGCGATGTCGAGCGTCCGTATCAATGAAGATGTGCTGGCCTCGATCGTGAAGATAGCGGGCGTACTTTCCGGCAAGATCGATGCGGTGGCGCCGAGCATCGATGGGCTGCTGGCGATCAAGGGCGTGATCGAGGTTGTCGAGCCGGAAACCAATGAGGAAGAGGACAAGGCCGCGAAGGCCGCGGCGGCGGAGGCGTTCGAACAGGCGCTGGCCAACCTTGTCGAGATGCGCCGGCGCGAGGGCGTGACGCTCGGGCAAATTCTCTCGCAGCGCATGGATGAGATCGAGCGCCTGGCGAAAAAGGCAGAAGCTGCCCCCGGCCGCAAGCCGGAAGCGATCAAGGCCCGGCTTGCCGAGCAGATCGCGGCATTGCTCGAAGCGTCCGATCGCTTCGATTCGGACCGGCTCAATCAGGAAGCGATCATGATCGCGGCAAAAGTCGATATTCGCGAAGAACTCGATCGCATCGCCTCGCACATCTCGCAGGCCCGCGAGATGATCGGCAAGGGCGGACCGATCGGACGGCGGCTGGATTTCCTGGCGCAGGAATTCAACCGCGAGGTCAATACCTGCTGTTCCAAGTCGAACGATCTCGAATTGACCAACACCGGCCTCGAAATGAAAAACGTGGTCGAGCAATTCCGCGAACAGGTTCAGAATCTGGAGTGATAGATGGCGGCTGGCGGTCACGGCTTCGACGGGGTTGAGCGGCGCGGACTGATGTTCGTGCTGTCATCGCCGTCGGGCGCGGGAAAGACCACGCTGTCGCGCCTCCTGATCGAGCGGGTACCGGGCCTGAAGATGTCGGTGTCCGCGACCACGCGGCCGATGCGCCCCGGCGAAGTCGACGGCCGCGATTATCATTTCATCGACCAGGCGAAATTCGAACAGATGGCAACGCAAAGCGAATTGCTGGAATGGGCCACCGTGTTCGACAATCGCTATGGCACGCCGCGTGCGCCGGTCGAGGCAGCCTTGTCGACGGGGCAGGACGTGCTGTTCGACATCGACTGGCAGGGCACGCAGCAATTGCGGGAAAAGGCGCGGGCCGATGTCGTCAGCGTGTTCATCCTGCCGCCGTCTGCCGCCGATCTGGAAAAACGCCTGCACTCCCGCGCGCAGGATTCCGACGCGGTGATCCGGGGACGGATGAGCCGCGCCAGTCATGAAATGAGCCATTGGGCCGAATATGATTATATCGTGATCAATCACGACATCGATGAAGCGTTTGCCGAAGTGCGGTCGATCCTGAAGGCCGAGCGGCTAAAGCGCGAACGCCGTACAGGTTTGACGACGTTCGTGCGGGAGCTGCAGCGTCAGCTGGAGAAATAGCGAGACCTCAGGTCGGGGCTCGCCTGGACAGTTGCGAGAAAAATTCCGCAATCCTGTCGTCCCGGTTTCCGGTTCGATCGCGGGCGAAACCGGTCCGGCGCGGCAGAACATCCGCGCCCGGGGGGGCCGATAGCACAATGCGGTCGTCATCAGTCGGTTCCCAGATCGTGTCTCGGCGTACACGAACCTTGGCCTGTCGAGGGCGTCGTGGGCCGCCTGGTTTGAGAATTGCTCTTGCGATAATGCCTGCGAGCGCCAGTGCCCCCATTAGCACGGCCAACCGTACTGGCACGGAATAGGCTGAGGTTTGCAACGACAGGTCTGCTGCCGCGTATTGGCCGGCGGTGCGAACGGATGGCGGTTGCGCTCGCGAGCTCGAGCGCGCGGCCGGATTGCCCGCATCCGGCGCTGGATTGGTCGATGGGTTTGCGCCGGACTGGCCGGGCCAGCGCGACGCAATGACGGGTGACAGCATGTTCGCTTCACGGGTGTTCGCCCGCTGGTTTTTCTCCATGCCGGCCACACTCGCGGTTGCTGCCGGGCCCTGTTGTCCGGCGATGATGCTGTTCTCCGGTTCGACACGCGTCTGCGGGGGTAGTTCGGCGCGAGCGTCCGCGATCGTGCGCTGTGTCGTTGCTTCCGCCTTCGGTGAAGGCGGCTTCGCAGATGGCGGCGAATTCGGGGCGGTGATTTGCAGTGGCTTTCCGACTTCCTCCCGCAGATACCAGCAATGGCGTTTGGTGGCGCGATCGATGCGGTAGTACCAATGGCTGCCCTCAGGCGTTTCGTCCTTGGGACCGGAAAGACAATCGTCCGCCGCGCTCGCCGCGCTGTACGATATCGTGGTGAGAGGGGCGCCCGCGAGAAGACTGACGAAGATTGCTGACGCGAATTTCGCGGTGCGGCTGGGCATGTGCATCTCCGGTGACGATACGCGACGCTTCACGCTCCAAATCTCCAAAAAGACTTGGGTGGCAATGCGCCGCAATTCCGGAAAGCGTAAGGTTTAATTCGGGCTCGTATTGGCGCCTACGAGGCACAAAAAAGCCCTACAAATAAGCGGTTGTTTCACTGTCTCGACGACGTCCACGTTCCGGTACAGCCGTCCGATCGCTTGAACGTTCCGGAGCCGCTGAGGCCGGAAAGCCGGCCGCAGCTGGTGACGGTGACGCCGTTGGAGTTACCGAAAGCGTTCGCCGGGCGTTGCGAAAAGCGCCGCCGCGCTTTTCGCAAAGTGACGCTACTGGCTCGCGATCACGTCAGTGAACAGCACGTAGCGCGTTCCATCGAAACGCACCAGCCGCATCTGCTGGATCGGTCGCAAGTCGGTCGGGGTGGTCTTCAGACGGATTCCCGGCAGCAGTAACGGCAGCTCCATGTCCAGATGGGAGGCCTGCTTCATGATATTTTCGCGCGTGAGATTGTCGCCGCACTGCTTGAGCAACTGCACCACCGCGTAACCGATGTTGTAGCCATAGGGCGCGTAGTAGTCGCTCTTGCTGATGCGGGGGTTGTACTTGTCCATCCACACGTTCCAGGCTTTCATGGCCGGGTCGTCTTTCCACTGCGGATCGGCCGGATCCTTCTGATAGGCCGCGGAGATGATGCCCGTTGCCGCTTCAAAACCGGCCGGCTTGATCGCGCCCGCAATCGACGAACCTATGCTGACCACGAACTCCTGCGGGTGCCAGTCGATGTCATAGGCCTTGCGTATGGCTTGCGCGGAGAATTTAGGGATCGTGACGATGAAGAATATATCCGCGCCCGCGGCCTTCAGCGAAACCACCTGGGAATCGACGGTCGGGTCGGTGGTATTGTAGGTCTGCGATGACACGATCATCGTCGACGCCTTGTCGCCGAGCCCCCGTTTGAAAACCATGAGATAGTCGCGGCCAAGGTCGTCGTTCTGCGACAGGATACCGATCTTCGCGTCGGGCTTTGTCGACAGTATGTATTTGGCGTAGATT
>JBGQCE010000016.1:0-15793 GCA_041495185.1 Bradyrhizobium sp. | reverse complement strand
CGAAGGTCTTGTCATCCTCCTCGTCGTCGCCTGCACGGGCGGCTCCGGCCGTCATCACCAGACCGATGCCGAGTGCAACGACGGCGAGCCGCAGGGCGCGCGTCAGCGCTCTCGACGAAATCCGCACAATCCAGCCGCTGGCTTCGGTCTCGCGCATCGCGCTCTTCCTGTTCAAACTTTCCGCAAGGTACCCGCCGAATTAAGGCGCAGCTCCGCACCTGCAAGCAAGGCTTAGGCTTTGGGGGTTCGTATCAGCCGGGATCAGGGCGCTTTTGCGGCGGGTACCCCCAGGAAGGAATCATACAACAGGGCCGCTACCCCGGCAACAATCGCCACATCGGCAAGGTTAAACACGTACCAATTGTAGGTAATTCCGGCGATCTGGACGTGGAACTGGGCGAAATCGACCACCGCGCCATGGGCGAAGCGGTCGATGGCGTTGCCGATGGCGCCGCCGATGATCAGGCCGAGCGCGATCGTGGCGATCAGGGTGCGCGACCGCGCCATCCAGATGGCCAGAACGATCACCGCCACTGCCTTGATTATCATCAGAACGATCTGGACAACCGGACTGTCGTTCTGGAACCAGCCGAAGCTGATCCCGACATTCCATGCCAGCACCAGATCGAAAAACGGCGTGACCTTCACCGCGCCGCGGTGGGCGATATCGAACACTTTTAGCAGCCAGAGCTTCGATGCCTGATCGAGCGCCAGCACGGCGAGGGCGGCGATGACACCGGGGCGGAGGCGAGAGTTCATCGCGTGACGGCCGATACAAAATTCGGTGTCGTCCCCGCGAACGCGGGGACCCCCAGCGTGAGCGCGATTGCGCTCATCGCGCAGCCGTGTCTTGAATTGTTTGAAAGACTTTGGGTCATCGTCCTTTGTCTGTCTCGAATGCCGGTGGTTATGGGTCCCCGCGTTCGCGGGAACGACGCTAAACCGCCACTCCCAGCGCTTTCCATTCGCGTAGCGCCCGGGCGTCGCGCGGCGACACATCGGGATATTCGGCGTCACTGCCGACGGTCGGCAGGATTTTCCACGACCGCGCGCATTTGGTGCCTTCAGCTTTTTCGACGACGACGGCGACGCCTTGCACCTCGTTCAGCCGGAACGCAGCGGACGGCGCATCGTCGTTGCTCGCCATGGCGTTCGAAGTGATGCAGACCTCGGCGAGATCCACGTCGAACAGCGTGGCGAAGATCTGCTTGTCTGACACGTAGACCAGCGGTGAGGCCTCCAGCGACGAGCCGATACGTTTGGCCGCGCGCTCGACTTCCAGCGCGCCGGTCACGACACGGCGAACGTTACGGATGGTCTCCCACTTCGCCGCCAGCTTTTCGTCGCGGAATGCGTCGAACCCCTCCGGGAACAACGTGAGGTGTACCGACGGCTCGGCGTCCGGCCTATAGAGCCGCCAGGCTTCGTCGCAGGTGAAGCTCAATACCGGTGCGAACCATCGCAGGATCGAGTCGCAAAGAATATTGATGGTGGTAAGCGCCGCTTTCCGCGCCAATGACGACGGCGGGTCGCAATACAGCGTGTCCTTCCGGATATCGAAATAGAACGCCGACAGTTCGGTATTCATGAACGCCGACAGGCTGGCGACCACGGTCTTGTAATCGAACTCGGCGTAAGCCTTGTTCACGATCGTCGCCTGCTCGGCGAGCTGATGCAGCATCAGGCGCTCGAGTTCCGGCATCTCGGCGTGCGCGACCGCGTCATCAGGCTTGAAGTGATGCAGCGTGCCAAGCATCCAGCGGATCGAGTTGCGCAGCTTGCGATAGGTCTCGATGGTGTTCTTGAGGATTTCCGGGCCGATGCGCTGGTCGTCGACATAGTCGGTAGCGCAGACCCAGAGCCGCAATATATCGGCCCCGGATTGTGCGATGACCTTTTGCGGCTCGATGGTATTGCCGATCGATTTCGACATCTTGCGGCCGTTCTCATCCAGCGTGAAGCCGTGGGTGAGCACGACGTCGAACGGCGCGCGGCCACGGGTGCCGCAGCTTTCCAATAGCGACGACTGGAACCAGCCGCGGTGCTGGTCGGAGCCCTCCAGATACATCACGGTGTCCTGGCCGCCATCGACCTTGCGGCTGATATCGCCGAGGTTTGGAAAATGCTGACGGTCTTCCAGCACGAACGCATGCGTCGAGCCGGAATCGAACCAGACGTCGCAGATGTCGTCGACCTTCTTCCATTCCTCGTTGGCGAGCGACCCGAGGAAGCGTTCGCGGGCGCCGTCCATGTACCAGGCGTCGGCGCCTTCCTTCTCAAACGCGTCGGTGATGCGCTGGTTGACGGCACCGTCCTGCAGGATCTCGGCGGTTCCATCGCTTTTCTCGCGCACGAATACCGCGATCGGCACGCCCCAGGCGCGCTGGCGCGAGAGCACCCAGTCAGGCTTGCTGTCGATCATGCCGTTGATGCGGTTCTGGCCCGATGGCGGCACCCATTGCGTCTCCGAGATCGCTTGCAGCGCGCGGGCGCGCAGCGTGTCGCCGGGCTTTGCGCGGCCATCGTCAGCGATGTCTTTATCCATTGCGATGAACCATTGCGGCGTATTTCGAAAAATCACCGGTTTCTTCGAGCGCCACGAATGCGGGTACTGATGCTTGAGCCGGCCGCGCGCCAGCAGCATGCCGGCATCGATCAAGGCCTTGATGACGGCCTCGTTGGCGTCGCCCTTTTCGCCCTTGTCGTTGATGACGCGTTTTCCTGTGAAGCCCGGGGCCTGATCGGTGAAGGCGCCGTTCTCGTCGACGGTGTAGGGGATGGTGGTGCTGATGCCGCGCGACGCCAGATCGCGCGCATTCCCGGTCCAGACCTCGAAATCCTCGCGGCCGTGGCCTGGCGCGGTGTGGACGAAGCCGGTGCCGGTATCGTCGGTGACGTGTTCGCCTTCGAGAAGAGGTACGCGAAATTCGTAACCGCCGGAGAGGCCGGCGAGCGGATGCGCGCATTCCATGGCCGCGAGCACGGCCGCCGGCACGGTGCCGGCTTTCTCATAAGCGGTGACGCGCGCCTGTTTGAATACCGCTTCGGCAAGCGTGTCAGCCAGGATCAGGAGGTCGCCGGTCTTCGCCCAGTTGTCCGCCGGCGACTCGGTGACGCGATAAAGGCCGTACGAAATCTTCGACGAAAAGCTGATGGCGCGGTTACCCGGCAGCGTCCAGGGCGTGGTCGTCCAGATCACGATGCTTGCATCGCTCACGACTTGTACGATCGCGGCTGATGCGTCCTTCCCGGATGCGAGTTCGACTTGCGCGACCGGAAACTTCACCCACACCATATCCGAGGTGTAGTCCTCGTATTCGACCTCGGCTTCCGCCAGCGCGGTCTTTTCCACCACGCTCCACATCACCGGCTTGGAGCCGCGATACAGCGTGCCGTTGGCGACAAATTTCATCTGCTCGCGCGCGATCTGCGCCTCCGCGAAAAAATCCATCGTCGCGTAAGGGTGATCCCAGTCGCCGATGATGCCGAGCCGCTTGAATTCCTCGCGCTGCACGTTGAGCCAGTGCCCGGCATAGGCGCGGCATTCCTTCCGGAACGCCACCATCGCGGCGGGATCCCTGAAGTCCGGCTTCGCCTTGCCCCTGGCGCGGTAGTTCTCTTCCTCGATCTTCCATTCGATCGGCAGGCCGTGGCAGTCCCAACCCGGCACGTAATTGGAATCGAAGCCGAGCATCTGCTGGCTCTTGGTCACCACGTCCTTGAGGATCTTGTTGAGGGAGTGGCCGATATGGATGTTGCCGTTGGCGTAAGGCGGGCCGTCATGCAGCACGAATTTCGCCCGGCCACGCGCGCTCTCGCGCAGCTTGCCGTAGAGGCCGATCTCGTTCCAGTATTTGAGGATTTCCGGCTCGCGCTGCGGCAGCCCGGCGCGCATCGGGAATTCCGTCTGCGGCAGGAACAGGGTTTTGGAATAGTCTGTAACGTCGGACTTTTGCGGCTTTTCGGACATGAATGCTCTGGTTTGGCTCAAAGGGCGCGAGATACGCGATTCGTTCGCGGATGAATTTAGGGGTCCCGGTCTTGCGCTGAGCCGAAACTCAGGCGGAAGCCGGGCCGCTAATGCTGATGGTGCGCCGTGCAAACATGCGGCTTTCCATAGCAGCCAGCCGAGGGAATCGCAAAGCCCCGCCGCACATGCCGGCGACATAGAGAGGCGGCTAACCGACAATTCCGAGCTTCGGGAACGCGCCGGGCGCGGCGGCCAGCCGCTCGCGGGCTCGCGCACTGTCGTCATCCATCTGGCGCACCAGCGCTTCCACGCCGTCGAACTTCAATTCCTCGCGGATAAAGGCGATGAAGGCGACATCGAGCGTTTTCCCGTAGAGATCGCCCTTGAAATCGAACAGGAAGATTTCCAGCAGCACCGCGCCGTTGTCGAAGGTCGGGCGGCGGCCGAAGCTGGCGACGCCATCGAAGCGCACTTGATCTTTCCCCTGGCCGCGGCCGACCCGCACCGCATAGATGCCGTGCTTGAGGCCGCAGTTCTTGTCGAGCCGGATATTGGCGGTGGGGTAGCCGAGATCGCGGCCACGCTTCTCGCCATGGATCACCAGGCCTGAGACGAACCACGGGCCGCCGAGCATTGAGGTCGCGTCCGCGATCTGCCCCTCCGCGAGCGCCATGCGGATCGCGCTGGAGGAGACCGGCCGCTCCTCGACGTCGACGTGAGGCTGCACATCGACCTCGATGCCGAGCCGGGGCGCCTCGTTGACCAAGAGGCTCGGCGATCCGACCCGGCCCTTGCCGAAGTGAAAATCGTAACCGACCGCGATGCCGCTTATTCCGAGCCGCTCGATCAGGTCATGGTGAATGAAATCTTGCGCCGTAGTCCCGGCGCGGGTCTTGTCGAAGGTCATCACGACAGCGCCCGCGAGTCCGGTCCCGGCCAAAAGCCGCAACTTTCCGGCCTCGTCGGTGAGCCTGAACTGGGGGGTGTTCGGGCTGAAAAAGCTGCGCGGGTGGGGCTCGAACGTTACCGCCAGCGCGGGCCGGCCATGGGCGCGCCCCATCTGCAGGGCCGCAGCGATAACCGCGCGATGGCCGAGGTGGACGCCATCGAAATTACCCATCGCAACCACCGTCCCCTTGGGGATCGCGGCCGCGGGCGTGGTGTCGCGAATAACGGTAAAGCCAGACGTCATTTCAGGGATTCTTCAACTTAAGGCCGGGTGGCGGCGGGACCGTGACTTGGGCCGCCCAATGAAGTCAAGCGGGGCTCGAACCGGCGTCCTCGCGGGGTTGCCGGGCCTATTCTCCGACGGCAGCGGGTTAACGGGCTGTTTAATAGGCTGATGCTAGTGCTGGTGGCGCGGACTGCGGGTGTTTTTGGCCCGGTCCGGGCTGATTGCTGGTTTGCGGCGTAGGTGTCGTGCGGGGGTTCCAAGATGGCGGTTGATACGTCGATGTCGGTTCTGGTGGTGGATGACTACAACACCATGATCCGCATCATCAGAAATCTTCTGAAGCAGCTCGGCTTCGAGAATATCGACGACGCCAGCGACGGATCGGCGGCGCTGAACAAGATGCGCGGCAAGAAATACGGGCTGGTGATCTCCGACTGGAACATGGAGCCGATGACCGGCTACGACCTGCTCCGCGAGGTACGGGCCGACCCCAGCCTCTCCACCACGCCGTTCATCATGATCACGGCGGAATCCAAGACCGAGAACGTGATCGCCGCCAAGAAGGCGGGCGTGAACAATTATATCGTCAAGCCGTTCAATGCCGCCACGCTGAAGACCAAGATCGAAGCGGTCTTCCCGGATCTGGTGATGACGTAAATCTGCGCTCTTTATCTCTTCCCGCAACAGCGGGGCGAGGGAGAAGCGAGCTTTCCCTACCAGCGCAATTCCCTGGTCAGCGCCCGCGGCGGATGGCCGAACAACTCCTTCACCGAGGCGGGGTCGAGCTGATCGATGCCTTCGAAATCCTCGGCGTGGATGCCGCGGGTCACGAACAGGCAGTCGATCCCGAAGCCGTGGGCGCCCGCCAGATCCGTCCGCACGGAATCCCCGATCGCCAGAACACGGTTGAGCTGGATCGCATGGCTTTGGCGCTCGGCGGCGAGTTCCATGGCGCGCTCATAGATCGGCCGGTGCGGCTTGCCGTAAAAGATCACTTCGCCGCCGAGTTCGCGATAGAGTTCGGCGATCGCCCCGGCGCAGTAGATCAGCCGGTCGCCGCGTTCGACCACGATGTCGGGGTTGGCGCAAATCAGCGTCAGCTTGCGCTCGCGCGCCTGCAACATCATGGCGCGATAGTCTTCGGCGGATTCGATTTCGTCGTCGAACAGGCCGGTGCAGACGATGTAATCGGCCTGCTCCAGCGGCGCGAGCACCGGATCGAGGCCGCGATAGATCGAGTTGTCGCGTTCGGGACCGAGCCAGAACACTTTACGTCCCGGATGGTCGGCGACGAAGTGCCGGGTCAGGTCGCCCGAACTGACGATGGCGTCATAGGTATCATCTGCAACATTGAGCTTGCGCAATTGCCGCTGCACGGAGTCGGCGGGCCGCGGCGCGTTGGTAATGAGGATCACGGTGCCGCCCTGCTTGCGAAAGCTGTGAAGCGCTTCGCAGGCTTCGGGAAAGGCCACGAGGCCGTTGTGAACCACGCCCCAGATATCGCTGAGCACGACATCGACGCCATCAACGAGGTCGCGCAACCTCTCGGCAAACCGGAGCGCCGTCATGACAGGGATGGCCGGTCAGCCCGGTCCAGCGGCGCGCCGCGCCAGCGCGGCGTTGCCGGTCGCCCGCGGAGCATTGATTCCCGGGCCATCGACGGAAGCGGTCTTGCCAGAGCCATTAGGTTCCTGCGCCTTGTTCGGAGAGGCCCCGCCGGTAGCAGATGCGCCCTCGGGCCGCAACGGCCGGGGCGGTGCGAACAGAAAGCCCTGTCCGAACCGCACGTCGTAGTCGAGCAGGTCGACCACCGCGCGCTCCCCTTCGATCCGCTCCGCGATCAGGTCGATGCCGAAGCGGCCGAGCAGATCCGAAAGGTCCGAGGGGTGGATATCGGACGCCGATGTCTGCCGTTGATCGAGCAGCAATGCCGCGGGGACCTTGATGAAGCGAACGCCGCGGTCGGCAAGTTCCCGAGGCTCGATCCTGAGATCGGTGACGTGATCGATCGAGAAACGGTAACCGCGCTGCGCCAGGGCCGCGAGATGTTCGGTCTCGGTCGGGCCGAGATTACGGAACGTCGCCTGCTTGAATTCGAGCACGAAGGACGGCGCCAGCGCGCGATTGGCTTCGAGAAAATCGAGGCATTGCGCGAAGGTGGTCGGATTGCCCAGGGTTGCCGCCGCGACGTTGCAGAAGACGCCGACCTCCTTGTTGCGCACCATCAGCCGGCGCAGCACCTGCACGCAGCGCAGCATCACCATATGATCGATCCGGCCGATCAGCCCGGCCGCTTCCGCGACCGAGATGAAATCCTCGGCGGCGAGAAGCTGATCCTTGTCGTCGCGCAGCCGCGTCACCGCCTCATAGAAGCGCACCTTGCGCTGCGGCAAGCTCACCATCGGCTGCAGATAGATATCGATCCGGTTTTCCTCCACCGCGCTTCGCACCGCGGCGAGGATTTGCGGCGGGCTGCGGGAGGGCGCGGGCTCGCGCGGGGCGGAAGCGGGCGCTGCCGCAGCGGGCGCGGCCGCAATATTTGCAGCCCCGGCTGTTAACGGCAGCTCCTTTTGCTGCGTATTGTCCGGCTTGGACCCGGCGGCTGCCGCGCCCGAGAACAGCATGTCGTCGTGTTTTGCGACAGAGACGGCGAGCTGGTTGACCAGCAGGCCCAATTCGTTGATTTCGCCGACCACGGCCTGAATGCGGTCGGCGCCGGCCGAATTTGCCGAAACCACCCGGCCCTCGACGGCGGCGAGGCGGCGGCCGAATTCGGCGACCTGACGGGCGAGGTCAGCGGTGCCGCGCGACAAATCCGCGATCTGGCCGCCGACGTCGGTACGATCGCGCAGCCGCATCGATACGGCATTGTAGAGGATCAGGAAGGTCAGCGCGGTGAGCGCCGCGATCGCGGATTCCGAACCGCTGATACCGGCCACCGAATACAGGATCAGGCCGAGGGATGCTGCGACCAGCACCATGCAGATGGCGATGAAAATCGTGGAAATACGGATCATCTAACGCAAACGTCCCCCCCCAGAACCGATGCCCGCCTTCGCGGAATACGCGCGTTGCTTCCGATCCTAGCACCTTTGTTGATTCGGTGGACGAGTCTTCTTTCTTTTCCAGTGCCGGGAAGCCCGCTCCGCTACGCCACCGCGCGGATCACCTTGGCGACCTTCTCGATGATCTCGCCGATCTGGTCTTCGCTGACGATCAAGGGCGGCGTCAGCGCCAGGGTGTCGCCGGCGACGCGCAGCATCAGGTCGTTGTCGTGGAACGCGCTGTTGAGGCCGTCGAAACCCCGTTTTCCCGGCAGGTCCGGGCGCGGCGCGAGGTCGATGCCCGCCGTCAATCCGACGGTGCGGATGTCCACCACGTTCGGCTCGCTCCTCAGCGACATCACGGCGTCGGCGAATTTGGGCTCGATCTTCTTGGCACGCTCGAACAGCTTTTCGTCGCGGTAGATATCGAGCGTCGCGAGACCCGCGGCGCAGGCCAGGGGATGCGCCGAATAGGTATAGCCGTGGGTCAGCTCCACGACGTGCTCCGGGCCGCTCATGAAGGCGTCGTGGATGTTGTCGCGCACGATCACGCCTCCCATCGGGGCGGCGCCATTGGTGATGCCCTTGGCGAAGGTGAGCATGTCCGGCAGCACGCCGTAGCGTTCGGCGGCGAAGGCATAGCCGAGCCGGCCGTAGCCCGTGATGACCTCGTCGAAAATCAAGAGAATGCCGTGCTTCTGGGTGATCTCGCGCAGCCGCTTGAGATAGCCCTTCGGCGCCGGCAGCACCCCGGTCGACCCGGCCATCGGTTCGACGATCACGGCGGCAATGGTGGAGGCGCCGTGCAAATTGACCAGCCGCTCCATTTCGTCGGCGAAATGCGCGCCGTATTCGGGCTCGCCCTTTGTGAAGGCCTGCTTGTCGCGGTCATAGGTGTGCGGAAGATGATCGACGCCGGCCAGCAGCGTTCCGAACATCTTGCGGTTGTTGACGATGCCGCCGACCGAAGTGCCGCCGAAGCCGACGCCGTGATAGCCGCGCTCGCGGCCGATCAGGCGGGTGCGGGTGCCCTGGCCCTGGATCTGATGATAGGCCAGCGCGATCTTGAGCGCGGTATCGGCGGCCTCCGATCCGGAATTGCAGAAGAAGACGTGATCGAGTCCGGCGGGCGCGAGATCGGCGATGCGGCTTGCCAGCTCGAAGGCCTGCGGGATGCCGAACTGGAACGGCGGCGCATAATCCAGCGTCTCGGCCTGCTTGGCGATCGCCGCCGAAATCTGGGTGCGGCCGTGACCGGCATTGGTGCACCACATGCCGGAAGCGGCGTCGATGATCTTGCGGCCGTCAACGGTGAAGTAATGCATGTCCTTGGCGCCGGCGAGCAGCCGCGGCGCCTTCTTGAAGGCCCGGTTGGCGGTGAACGGCATCCAGTGCGCGGCAAGGTCATTGGGAACGTTGACGGCGGCGGGGCGTGGGCTCTTGTCCAGCATGGGGGCCTCTTTACGTTTTGGGCGTGGCGTCTGCCCGCAAGCTATCAGCTTCGTCGCGCGACGGGAACGCCATGGCTCGCGATATTTACGCTCAGTCCGGCGGTTTGAGGACAGGGCGCGGCGCGGTGCTGCTCACAAATCGGCGGCGGCGATCCAGAACACCTCGCCGTCCGCCTCCTCGGTGTCGAGCCATAACAGCGGCAATTGGGGAAACGCGGCCTCGAGCCGCTCGCGGCCACGGCCGATCTCGCACAACAGCCCACCCTGTGGCGTCAGGTGCTGCCCGGCCTCTCTCAAAATGCGACGGACGAGTTCGAGCCCGTCGGCGCCGCCGTCGAAGGCGAGTTTCGGCTCGGCGCGGCATTCGCGCGGCAGTTCCGCCATTCCCCTGGCGTCGACATAGGGCGGATTGGAAATGATCAGGTCGTAACGCTTGTTTCCAAGCGGCTTGAAGAGGTCGCCGCGATGCAACGTCACCCGGTCTTCAAGTCCGTACCCGGCGACATTGCGGGCGGCGACTTCAAGCGCACCTGCGGAAATGTCCACGGCATCGACCCTCGCATTCGGAAAATGCCGGCTCGCGAGGACAGCAAGACACCCCGAGCCGGTGCAGAGGTCGAGCACGCTTTCCACGCTTGCGGGATCGTCGATCAGCGAACCGCCTTCATCGCTCTCGCCGCCGAAGTGAGAGTCCAGCAGCTCGCCGATGAAGGAGCGCGGCACGATCGTGCGCTCGTCGACATAGAAAGGCAGGCCGCGCATGTAGATCTTGTTGACCAGATAGGCCGCAGGTTTTCGTGAGGTAACGCGGCGCGCAATCACCTCGAGTATCGCTTTGGCCTCCGCGGCCGTGACCCGCGCGGTCGCGAACGTCTCGAACTGATCGGGATGCAGATGCAAGGTTTCGCAGACCAGGAATGTAGCCTCGGCCACGGGATCGGTGGTACCGTGCGCGAATACGAGTTTCGCCTCGACAAAGCGGCTCACCGCATAGCGGACGAAATCGAGCAGCGTCTCTAGCTCACCCAAGGGCACTTTCGGAAATTTCGATGCCGCGCGGCCGCGCTTCGCAGCCGCCTTTGCACGCCTCGCCATCAGGATTTGGTCCAGCGCGCCGCGGCGGCGTCATCATGGCCGCGCGCATCGACCCAATTCGTTCCCGCAGCACTCTCCTCGCGCTTCCAGAACGGCGCGTTGGCCTTCAGATAGTCCATCAAGAACTCCGCCGCCTGAAACGCCGCCTGCCGGTGCTGCGAAGCCGTCAGCACCAGCACGATATTTTCGCCCGGAGCGATGCGGCCGACGCGATGAATGACGCTCAGACCCGTCAGCGGCCAGCGCGACATCGCGGTCTCCGTATGCCGCGCAATTTCGGCCTCCGCCATGCCGGGATAGTGTTCGAGCGTCAGCGACGCGATGGTCCCGCCGTCTTCGCTGCCCCTGCAGATGCCGCTGAAGCTGACGACGGCCCCGATATCGGTGCGCCCCTTCGTCAGCGCGGCAATCTCGCGTGCGATGTCGAAATCGGCTTCCTGGATGCGGATGGTTACATTGGCGGTCATGAGATCATCGCGATGCTTTTAGGCGGTCTAGCCGCCGGTCATCGGCGGGAAGAAGGCAATCTCGCGGGCGCCGGCGATGACAGTATCCGGCTTGACGTGGGCGTGGTCGATTGCCGTGCGGATCACCCGCGGTGTCTCGAAGGCATAGGCGTAGGCTTCGCCCCGCTGCGCCAGCCACGCGATCAGATCGTCGACGGTGCGGACGCTGGCCGGCGGCTCGACCGTTTCCTCCGATTTGCCGACCCGTTCGCGCACCCAGGCGAAATACTTGACCTTCATGCCCCATCCTCCTCGATGAGGTGATGAATGCCGGCGCGGAAATAGTCCCAGCCGGTATAGATCGTGACAATCGCGGAGATCCACAGCAGCAGCAGGCCGGTCTGGGTGACGATCGGGACCACCAGGTCGCCCGCCTCGCCGGCGAGCAGAAATCCGATCGCGACCAGCTGCACCGTGGTCTTCCATTTGGCGAGTTTTGTCACGGGCACGCTGACGCGCAAGGCCGCAAGGTATTCCCGCAGGCCCGACACCAGGATTTCGCGGCACAGGATCACGATGGCGGCCCACAGCGTCCAGCCGTGAATGATCCCGTCCGCGGCCAGCATCAGCAGGCAGGATGCTACCAAAAGCTTGTCGGCGATCGGATCGAGCATCCGGCCGAACGCCGATTGCTGGTCCCAGATTCGCGCATAGTAGCCATCGAAAAAATCGGTAACTCCGGCGGCGATGAACACGGCCAGCGCCACCCAGCGCAGCCATAGCGGCCCATCCATGATGGCCTGGGCATAGATGCAGCCGACCACCACCGGAATCGCGGCGATTCGCGCGTAAGTCAGGATATTCGGCAGGGACAGCGAGTTTTTCGCCGCACCCTTTGTCGTTGCGATGTTCATCCGTCTTACCAATACCGCCGAAGCACGAAGGTCAACCGTGGGACTGGGGACGACGCCGTACGCCTCGATCCCCTTTAACTCCGGTCTAGCCCGGCTGGGCGTGGAAAAACTCGAAAATCTTGCGGGCGCTTTCGGCGCTGACGCCGGGAACCTTGCCGAGATCGGCGATCGAGGCCCGCTCGATCTCCTTCAAGGTTCCGAAATGATGTAGCAAGGCACGTTTGCGTGACGGGCCGATGCCGGGAATTTCCTGCAACCCCGCTTCGCGAATGTCCTTTTTGCGCAGCTTGCGGTGCGAGCCGATCACGAAGCGGTGCGCCTCGTCGCGCAGTCTTTGAATGAAGTACAGCACGGGGTCGCGCGGTTCGAGCTTGAGGGCCTCGCGATCCGGCATGAACAGGGTTTCGCGGCCGGCGTCGCGGTCCGGCCCCTTGGCGACCGCCAGCAGCGACACCTGGGTCAGCCCCAGGCTCTCGAAAATCTCCCTGACGGCGTTGAGCTGGCCGCGGCCGCCGTCGATGATCACGAGGTCGGGCCATTGCGGAAACGAATCGTCGTCCGCTTTGGGTTTGGCTGCATCGCCCTCCGCCGGAGGCGCCAACAACCGCTTGAAACGCCGCTGCAGCACCTCGCGCATCATCGCGTAATCGTCGCCGGGCGTGAGGCCTTCGGACCTGATGTTGAACTTGCGGTACTGGTTCTTGATGAAGCCGTCCGGCCCTGCCACGATCATGGCGCCGACCGCGTTGGTGCCCTGGATGTGGCTGTTGTCGTAGACCTCGATTCGCTTGGGCGGATGCGGCAGTCCGAGCGTGGTGACCAGCCCCTGCAGCAGCCGGCCTTGCGTGGCGGTATCGGCGAGCTTGCGGCCGAGCGCCTCGCGCGCATTGGTCAGCGCGTGCGCGATCAGTTCCTTCTTCTCGCCGCGCCGGGGCGTGGAGACCTCCACCTTGAAGCCGGCCTTGATGGAAAGCGCGTCGGCCAGCAGCTTGCTCTCCTCGATTCCGTGCGACAGCAGGATGAGTTTCGGCGGCGGCTTGTCGTCGTAGAATTGCGCGAGGAACGAGGCCAGCACCTCTTCCGGGGTGAAGGATTTCTCCGCGCGGGGGAAATAGGCGCGGTTGCCCCAGTTCTGTCCGGTGCGGAAGAAGAATACCTCGACGCAGGAATATCCGCCCTCCTGATGGATGGCGAACACGTCGGCTTCCTCCACGGTGCGCGGATTGATGCCTTGCTGCGACTGGATCGCCGACAGTGCGGCGAGGCGGTCCCGGTAAAGCGCCGCCGTCTCGAACGCGAGCTCGGCCGAGGCCTTTTCCATTTCACCCGCCAGTTCCTGTTTCACCAGCCGGCTGCGGCCGGAAAGGAAATCCTTGGCCTCGCGCACCAGTTCGGTATAGCCGGGAAAATCGATCTCGCCGGTACAGGGCCCCGAACAACGGCGGATTTGATAGAGCAGGCAGGGCCGGGAGCGGCTTTCAAAAAACGCATCGGTGCAGGAGCGCACCAGAAAGGCGCGCTGCAGCGCCGTGATGGTGCGGTTGACCGCGCCGGCGGATGCGAACGGCCCGAAATACTGCCCGGGCCGGGTTTGCGCGCCGCGGTGTTTGAGAATCTGCGGCGCCCAGTGATCGCCCGTCATCAGAATGTATGGAAACGACTTGTCGTCACGCAGCTGCACGTTGAAGCGCGGCCGCAGCTGCTTGATCAAATTGGCCTCGAGCAGCAGCGCCTCGGTTTCGGTCGAGGTGGATATGATCTCGATCGTGACGGTGGCCGCGATCATGCGCAGGATGCGCGCCGGCTGGACGGCGGTAACCCGGGCGTAAGAGGTGAGCCGCTTGCGGACATTCTTCGCCTTGCCGACATAGAGCACGTCGTTCGCCGCGTTGAGCATGCGATAGACCCCGGGCGAGGTCGGGGCGAGGCGCACCGCGTGTTCGATCGCGGCGTGGCCGACCGCCAGCGGACCCTCCGCTACCGCCTCGCTTGTCTCCTCCGGAACCTCCGGCAACCGCGCCTCGTCGTCCTCCTCAGGGCTCGCCGTCGCGGGATCGATATCCCCTGCGGCCAGCTCTTGCGGCGGCAAATCCGGCCGGGAACCGCGCCGCGCCGTCCGCGGGGCCGTCACCTTCGGGTTATCGGTAGAATCGTGATCCATGGGCCTGAACTTAAGCGCCGGCAGCGTCCATCGCCAGCGTTGCCGCGGTGACGGCAGGCGGCGACCCGCGGGACCGCTGGTAACGCTTTCTTAAGAATGATGAGCGGGCGGTAACCGCCCTTAACAACCCTTTAACTTAAAAGTCTCGATAAATCTTATCGGTAAAAAGTGGAATTCCGTAACCATTCCGGTTCGCATCGCACGATGCATTCGGCGCACGAACCGGCGGTCACGGCAGTTGCGTTGGAGAGTAGCGATGAAAAGGATCATTTCATGCGCAGCGGCAGCGATCGCTGCAGGCTCGACCGCATCGGTGCGGGCCGCCGACCTTCCTTACGGATCGCGCGCCCCCTACACCGTCAATCAGCCGCTCAATATCTACAGCTGGGCCGGCCCCTATCTCGGCGCCAATCTCGGCTATGCCTGGGGCTCGGTCGATAACAATCAGACCAAGCCGTCGGGCTTTTCGGGCGGCGCCCAGGCCGGCTACAACTGGCAAACCGGTCCGTGGGTGTTCGGCGTCGAAGGCGACATTCAGGCGACCGGCGCGGAAGACACATTCGCGCCCTGGAAGTTTTCGAACCCGTGGTTCGGTACTGTGCGCGGCCGCGCCGGCTATGCGCTCAACAACATTCTATTCTATGGCACCGGCGGTCTGGCGTTCGGCGAATTGCGCGGCGAGACCTTTGGCCTCGCGGAATCCCATACCACGGCCGGTTGGACCGCGGGCGTCGGCGCGGAATTCGGCTTCGCCCAGAACTGGAGCGCCAAGATCGAATATCTCTACGTCGATCTCGCCAACATTGGCTTCACGATCACCGGCGTGTCGAACGGTTACAGGTTCGGAACGGTGCGCGCCGGCGTGAACTATCACTTCTGATAGCAACAAGAAAACATCCTGTCGCAACCTCCCGGCTGCTTTCCGCGGCCGGGATTTTTTTGCGACAGCCGTTCTCGAGCCTGATCGGTTCTGATTGAATCAGAACCGAGGCTCTTGTTTTTTATTTTGACGCGTTTTCTTGACGCGAACCGGGACCCACTTCGCTCAAAAACGCTCTAGGATGAAATCACCAGATTAACCGCCTTGGGGCCTTTGCCCTTCTTGTCCGGTTCGACTTCGAATGTGATGCGCTGTCCTTCGGTCAGATCCTTCAATCCCGCCCGTTCCACCGCGGTGATGTGAACGAACACATCGCGGCCGCCGTCGTCAGGCTTGATGAAGCCATAGCCACGTTCTCCATTGAAGAACTTGATCGTCCCAGTCATGGCCATCGGGAAACTCCTCCCCCGTACTGCTTCGCCGCTACGCGCCCGCGTACCGGCCCGACCGGACATTCGCTGTCGGAAGCTGTGGCCACCTGTGCGGATTAGGCAGTAAGCGCCGATCCGTCTTTAAAACATCCGAGGCCTTGTCACTCCGCCGCTACCATTCGCGGAAGCGGAACGTAAAGCCGATCCCAATAGCCCCGAGCATAATACGGTTCCCGGTAAATTGCCTACGGTTCAAATCGGAGTTTTCCCGGCAGGCCGCGACCTGG
>JBGQCE010000015.1:0-16970 GCA_041495185.1 Bradyrhizobium sp. | reverse complement strand
TGCATGCCCTGGATGTCGGCATTCTTGATGACGATGGCCTTCGCCATGTAGTCGGCGAAAAACACCCCGTCGCCGCAGCAGCGGCTGACGCCGTCGATGTAGTTCCCGCGGATCTTCAAGCCGTCGAAAGTCACTTTCGCGCCCGGATAGATGTAGACGTTCTTGTTGTAGACGTGCCAGGCGGTGAAATTCTTCACCACGCTCTCCACCACGTTCGTATAAGGAGCGCTCGGATCCAGGGAGTTGATCCACCAGTAGGTCATGCCACCCTGCATCGCCCCATAGGCTTCGTTGTTCTCGAATTGCAGCAGCGGCAGATTGTTGCCATCCACGGCGGTGAGCTGGCTGCCGACGGTGACATCGGCCCCCTGGAAGTTGGGCACCGCGATGCCGCCCAGCTTGCGGAACTGCAAGGCAAATCCGTAGGAGGCTTCCGTCGTGGGATTCTGAAAATTGGCCGCGACGTTGTTCCTCACGTAGTTGTTGGGGCCCCTGAACCAGAAGCCCACGCCCTCGGTGCCCATTGCCATTCTCGCCTGGTCCTGGGGCTCGGCTGCGCCGGGCTCGTCGGGCTCACCGATGCCGCGCAGCGCGAAGTTGTGGTCGAACACGTTGAAGCTCTCCGACCCGTCCTCGGTCGCGATCGACGCGCCGTTGTAGTTGTAGACGACGTTGTCCTGGATCAGTCCGTAGTGGCTGCCGTGGACGGTGATGCCCCATTTGAACTTCGTCTCGGCCGAGCCGCCGTCCACTGCGTTGCCCAGCAATGTGAACTGGTAACCGTTGGCGGGGGTTGCATTGGCGGGCGGCCCGCTCAGGTGATGCACGTGGATCGGGTAGCGGCCGATGTGGTTGGTCGTGGTGTTCAGGGGCAGGTAGGTGGTGCGCCCCATGTCCTTGAACAGGGCGTAGCGGATGTCCACGTCGGCTCTCTGGATGCCCATCATGTGCCCGCGGGTGCCGGTGGCGCTCTCTGAGCGGACGACGACGTTTCTCGTCAGGTTGCCCACGTGCGGCAGCAGCTCCAGCACACCGTCCTGGTCGCGCGCGCCCAGGTGGTCGAACGTCAGGACGGCATTGAGCGTGAGAGTCAGGCCGTCCGTAGAAATCGCCTGCACGGTGCGTTCTTCCCACTGGTTGACCGCGTTGCGCCAGCCATTGGAGGGGGTGACTTCGCTTTCCTTGATGTGACGCGTATCGGGCAGCACGATCCGGTCCCCGACCTTCCAGCCGGAAACCGCCTCGGACAAGCCGAGCGTGTTGTTGCCCGCGTGCGGCTCGGTGGCGAGGCGCACGAACGTCGGCGTCCGCACGCTGCCGTGCATCGTCAATTTCCCGAAGATGATGATTCCCGTGCCGAACTGATCGGGGTCGGCGACGCCGCTGCCGAGCGCTGAATTGGCGATGACGATCTCGGCCGTCACGGTGTCGCTGATCGGGGTAGTGGTGGTACCCACTTCCAGGACACCGGCGGCCATGACTTGAAGGTTGGTGACCCTCAGGCTGGTATTGACGCCGGGGGAGAACCTCAGCGTACCGTTGACGGAGATCGTGTAGGCGATGGCCAAGGTGTCATCGATGGTGACGGTATGGCCCAGGCCGATCTTCGCGACGTTGCTGAAGGTCGGAACGGCGCCTCCCGCCCATGTCGCGGGATTCGACCAGTTTCCGCTCAGCGTGGATTGGATGATGATGCGGGAAGAGTCCGACGAAAAATCCGGGATGCTCTCCGGGAGCACGACGGGAGGCGGGGTGACGGGCGGCGGGGTGACCGGGGGCGGGGTGACGGGGGGTGTGGCGGCCGCCGGGGTGCTCCATCCACCCGTTCCCCCGCTGCAAGCGGACACGAGGATCGCCGCAGCAATGGTTGCCGCGATCCACGATAGGTTCCGCTTTTTCATGTCCATCGCTGATCCCGTCCGAGGGGAAACTCAATTATCCGACGCGAGCTTGGAGTACTGGCGCGAAGCAGCAAATCATGCAGTTCCGGGGATGGAAGGTCAAGCAGGCAGACCCCGGGACGTGCAATCGGTCACGCCCGGAAATCGGCAGAAAAAATGTAAGGATTCATGCCGCCGTCATGCGCGGCGATCATTTCTTCGGCGCGGAACTGCTTCCGCCGAGACCCAACAGCGGCGGAACATCGCGGCGCAGGTCGTCGTAGAGCCTGCTGCTGTCCCAGTACATTATCTTTCCAAGCCGGCCCAGCAGCTTGAGTTTCTTGCCGGGACCAAGCGGGGAGCGCAGCACGGCGGCTGAAAACGCAAAGTGGTACAGCCAGGTATTGAACGGGATACGGCGCACGTTGGCGGCATGAAAGCGCCGCGCTTCCTGGTCATCATCGCCGCGATTCCAGCTCGACGATTCGGTATGGAAGCGGCGGTAGAACTGGAATTTTTTCACCTCGTACAACTTTCCATACAAGCTCATCTCGGCGACGAATCCGATGTCGGCCGATACGTGCTTGCCGAACAGACTCGTGCGGCGGATGGCGTCGGTGCGCAGCAAACCGAGATGATGGTTGACCAGCCGGATGTTTTCGACGACGGCAAGAAAGCGCTCGGCCGGATCGTCCTGCATGAGGTGAAGCTTGTCTTCGTAACGACCCTGCTCGCGGCCCTCCCCATCGACGATGATGGTCTTCGGATAGCACAAGGCTACCGACGGATCCGCTTCCATGACGGCTACGGCATCGGCGAGCATGTCGGGTGCCCAGAAATCGTCGGCGGTCGACCACTTGAGATACTTCGTGTGTGTCAACTCGAAAACGCGATTGAAGTTGCCGGTCATGCCGACATTCACCGCGTTGCGAAAATACCGGACGCGCGGGTCCTGGTGGACGTAGCGCTGGCAGATTTCGGCGGTGCTGTCGGTCGACGCGTTGTCGCTGATGACCAGGACGAAATCCCTGTAGGTCTGTGCCAGCAGGGACTCGATGGACTGAGGCAGGTGCCGTTCGGAGTTGTAGACCGGCATGCCGATGGTCACCAGCGGCTGCGTCGATGTTGCGGTTGACATTGTGCTCACCCTCGAAGGCTAACTCGGTTCTCCGGCTACCGGCGGCGCCAGCGCACCCGCACCGCCGTCCCCGTCGAGCCTGGGCGACAGCCACGCTTCGCGCCAGAAAAGCTGGTCCTGCTGCGCACCGAAGCGCAGATACTCTCCGGAATACTGGACGTCCTTCAGCACGATGCAGGGCGTCTTCATGAGGCGCATCTCGCCGGTGGCGTCGTCGATGATCCGCTCGACGCGCCTGAGCACCTGGCAGGTTCTCCCGCAGTACTTCACCATGTCGCGATCGAACCACAGGCCGCGGTTTCTGCCGTTCTTGTCGAGGGTGCGGCCGATGGCTTCCGCGCCGAGCACCCGTACCGTGTCGCCGGGCCGCAAATCGGTGCGGACGGCGGGAGTCTGCGAACCGCCGCCCTCGGGAATGAACGGAAACGCGATGCCGCCGCGAATGCCCTGTGCGGAGTTGAACAGCCGCGTCAGCAGGACAACGAGGAAGCCGCCGAGCGTCACGTTTCCGGCAAGCAGCGGGCGCAGATCCTGCCGCGCATCCCGGGGCCGCACGGGCGTCGAGGCCTTGACCAGTTGCGTATACTGGCAGGTGTATTTGACCGTGCCGTCGGCGTCGCGCCGGGACTGGGCGGCGAATGCGGGCGCTGCACCCGGCCGAGGATCCGCACTGGAAGTCGCCGCGACGGAAGCATCCGCGGCGCGCCTGAGCCACTTCTCGTGCCACAGCAGGTAGCACGCCGCCTCGCAGTCCCCGTGGGCGCTGCCGTCGCAGCGGAGATTTGCGAGGAGCACGCAATTCCGCAGGCGTCGCAGATCCTTCCTGCCGCCATAATCGTAGATCTTGTCGACCCGGCGAAACACCCTGCCTTCCTTCCCGCAATGGCGCAGCATTTCCGGGAGAAACGGCATGCCGTCGAGGCTGTCCGCGGCGTCAAGCGTCGCGCGAATCTCGGCAAAAGGCCGCACTTGCACGCGGTCTCCGATCACGAGTCCGCGGATGCGAAACAGGCTGCGAAAAAACCGCCGCGCGGCGAGTCCGAAATCGGGCGAACCGCCTGTCAGCGCGTGCTCGGTGCGCGGCTCGTTCAGCGCGTGGAAAAGATCGGGCAGGCCCATTCGCTGCAAGTGGTCGCGATACAGAACGACACAGCCGCCCAACGCCACTCCCAGCAGCGGAAAAGCCGCCAGCCACGCGAGGGCTGCGAGCACGGTCTTTACGATGCCTGGCTCGACCGGCAGCAAGCACGCGCCGACGATTGCGGCCCCGCCGCAGGCGCCGGCGAGCAACAAGGTCTTCCAGTAGCTGTTTCGATGGCCAGGCATGTTTCCCGTCTACGTATGCCCTTGCTCCAACAATCTACGTAGACCCATGCAGTCCTAGCGCGAGGTCAGGCGTCCCAGGGCTTTCTCCGCGGCCCGCTCGCCGCTCTTGATGCTGTCGTCGGTCCAGAAATAGCCCCATTCGCCGTAGCGGCCGCAGGCCTGGATGCCCACCTCGTCCAGGTAGTCCTGAACCCGCTTGAGCGCTGCGGCTCGATCGTGATCGAAGATGATGTTCGCGTAAGGTATGTAGACGGCATTCTTGAAGACGATCTTTTCGTCTTCGCGCAGCACGCCGCAACGGACGAGGTCGCGAAGGGTGGGTTCGATGTAGTCTTCGGCCTTGCCGGTAAACGGGCGGTACTTGGGCGAGAAATATATTTCCACCTGCACGCTGCCGCAGCCTGCCGGCGCGTTGCTCTTGGCCATCATGTGCGGATAGCTGATGCGCGGAAATATCACATCGAGATCGTAAAAATAGTCGATATGCGTATCGGCGAAGTCATCCCGGCCCGATCCGATATTGACCAGAACGCAGGCCGAACAGGCGAGCCGTTCTGCCGCCGCAACGACGTCGCGCGGTATTCCAGCGATCAACTTGACCAGTTCCGGAAGCGGTATGGACGAGATCAACGCATCGTAACCAGTCGTGAGCCCGTTCTTGAACGTCACCTGCCTCAGCTTCGGCTCGATACGCACGACCTCGTGATTCAACTCCATGTGTGTCGTCTTGGCCCACTTCGACAGATACGCGGTAAACCCGCCCTGCCTGGGATAGCGAAACTTCTGGATGTAGTGGACGTTGGGCGTGATCGGACTCAAGGCGCCGTGGAGCATCTCCTCCAGTTTGGGGCGGTACATGCGCGGACCCATCCAGTCGGTGGTCAGGTTGCGCGCCGGCGTGGTGTGGTACTTGAAGGTGTATTGGCCCGGAAACTGCTCGGCAAAGGTGCGGCCGTAGGCAACCAGCAACCAGTCCTCGTAGTTCTTGATATCGACCTGCTTGCCGCCCTGCGCCACAAAATCGGCGACGATCCTGACGATGACTTCCGGCGGCAAACCGTACAGGTTGGTTTGCGCGGGATGGCCCAGCCAGTGCCCCTTCCAGTAGTTGGTGAATTTGTAATCGTGGGTATCGAATTGCCCATCGACGTTCGCCGCCAGCATCTCCTGAATGCGCGTATCGCTGGTGAACGAAACGTGCGGGCCGATATCGAAAGTGAAGCCCTCTTTGTACTTCAGCGAAACCGTATGTCCGCCGTGAAACGAATTCTTGTCGTACAGAACCACGTCGACCTTTTCTGATTTAAGCTGACTCGCCGCGCCAAACGCGGAAATTCCCGTGCCCAAAATTGCCACTTTGGCCATGTGTGAACTCTTTACAGGGTAGTTGTCCGAGGCACGCCAGAAGTCCCCACGCCGTGGAGATGCGCCACGGTTCCACTTACACGCGATGCAAGGACCGCTGTTCGGTTGCCGGCGCTGAACGCGGGACTCTGGTCGTTCTGGCTAAGCTCGACGCACCGACTGCGCCGCGAAGTGCGCGGTTTGCTCCGCCCGCAACCGGTCGCACAGGCGACCCGTCGGCAATACGACATCGGTGTAGGCGACGGCCTCGTCCTTGCGAATGTCGCGCTTCAAGCGGCAGCCAACCGACAACGACATTGGCAAGCTGTTCGCTGCAAGCGAGTTCTCGTAGGTATCCACCAGGCCATAGCAGGCAAAGCCGCCCATTCCGTCCAGCGTTTCGCCGGCTTTCAGATCGCGCTTTGCATATGCAACGGCGTCGCACACGGGTGCGCCGCGCGGAGTGAGAGTGGGATCCTTGAACAGCACGGCGCGCGCGACCGACGCGGGCAACTGCAAATGCGGAAGATGGTAGGGAGTGTAGAACATGTAGAGCGGTCCATCGCCCATCTTGAAATACTTCATGTACTGGCTCTTGACGGGATCGTCGTTGAACCCCATGACGAACGCGCCGGTGTGCGGTTCCGCTTCCAGCACAAAATCGACGAGGCCGCCATTCGCGAAATCGTTGACGGAGAAGAGGTTGAGCAAATCCTTCACATGCTTGCAACGATGGCCGTACATGCCGCGTTTGCCGGGACGAAAGCCTGTGGCATTGCCGATGATCGCGGATTCGATCGCGAGCTTGGAGCCGTCGGCAAATGACGCAACCATCTCGGGCTTCTGTTTGGCCTTAGTCGCGAACTCGCGTTGCGTATCGGGGTTGCGATAGCGATCCAGGAAACCTTTTATCTGCCCCATCAGCACGGGCTTGTAACCGATGCCTGCGACGAATCGATGGAGATTCATCGCGACCCCGGGCTCGTCGCCATCGGTGTAGGTATAGACGACGTTGTTGCGATCGGCGTACACCTTGAGAATCGGGCCAACCGCCGCGTCGACCTCGGCATTCATCAGGATGACGTGTTTGCCGTTGCGCAGGGCTTCCGATGCCACACGCGAGCCGTATTCGACGTCGCCGGTCGTTTCGATGACCGCTTCCACTGCGCCCGCCTGGCACAGCGCAGTCGGATCGTCGCTCACCGCGTACTCGCCGGCAGCGATGGCTTTATCGAGTTCGGCCGCGCTGGCGACGGACCGGAAATTCTGCACGCCTGCTTCGCGATACGCGCGTTCCGCCTGCGACACATTGCGATTGGCAATCGCCACCAGCCGCAATCCCGGAATGGCCGTAATAATTTGAAGTGCGATGCCGCGGCCCATGTAACCGGCGCCCGCCAGGGCGACCCGAACGGGATTGCCCGCGTCCAGACGTTTTTGCAATGCGGTATCGACGATGATCATGATTGAACCCTCAACTCAATGTGGAAATTCCGGAAGTACAGTGCGCCAGCACGCGTCTCGATGAGCGTCATATCTATGTTTGAGAGCATCAATATAGCGGAAAGCCCATGGCAGTGCTCATTTCTCGAGTATCGGCCAATTGCGATCTTGCGCCGAAATGACGCTCGCCGCCACGGGCCATTGAATGCCAAAAGCGGGGTCGTCGAACCGAACGCCATGGGCAGCGTCCGGCGCGTAGAACTGCGATGTGGAATATGACAGTTCGGTGTCTTCGCGCAACGTCACATAGCCGTGCGCGCATCCTTCTGGTGCATACAGCATCCTGCCGTTCTCGGCCGTCAACTCGACGCCAACCCATTGCGAGTATGTGGCGGAATCCCGGCGCAGATCGACGATGACGTCGAAAACGGCCCCACGCTGGCAACGCATTATCTTCACTTCGGCAAACGGCGCGCGCTGATAGTGCATGCCGCGCAGCGTGCCCGCTTTCAGGCTCACGGCCGCGTTCACCTGAGCTATGCGTGTCGACAGTCCCTGTGCGGCCAATTCGCGCTCGCACCACGTGCGGCCGAAATAGCCGCGGTCGTCCTGACGTTTTTCGATATCGATTACGTGGACACCAGCAATTCTCGTCGGCGTGAAAATCACGGGACGGCGCCACCGGTTTTCGGGCTCGCCGCACCTTCGCGAGCCGGTTTCCACACCATCCAGGGGCATTGCTCCTGAGCATCGAGTTGATCAAACGCGATCTTGTCCTTGAAGGTGTCCATTGCCTGCCAGAAACCGCGATGCGCGTACGTACCGAGCAATTGCTTGTCGATCAATCTTGCAAATGGGCGCTCGACCAGTTCCTCGCCTTCACGAATATGGTCGAATATCTCCTTGCGCAGCACGAAGTAGCCGCCGTTGATCAACAAGTCATGGTTGCGCAGCGGCCCTATCGCTTTGACCAGGCCGTCGGGGGTGGACTCCACGAAGTGAAAGCTTTGCCAGGAACGCACTGTCGCGAAACTCGCGACCAGTTTCTTGCCCCGGAACTCGTCGATCATCGCGTTGAGAGGCAAATCCGACAAACCGTCCGAGTAGTTTGCAAGGAACATGTCGTCTTGACCCAGGTATTTCTTCACGCGTACCAGGCGCTGACCGATGTTCGAGTGCAACCCGGTTTCGACAAAGGTAATGCGCCAGTCCTGAATATCGGAACCATACAAATCGATTTTCGTGCCGCCTTCGGAGAGGGTGAAATCGTTCGACAAGCTCTCGCTGTACTTCAGGAAATAGTCGCGAATCATCTGGCCCTGGTAGCCCAGGCAAAGGATGAAATCCTTGTGGCCAAAATGCGCGTAGTAACGCATCAAGTGCCAGATGATCGGGCGCGCCCCCACATTTACGAGCGGTTTTGGAATCGTGTCTGAATGCTCGCGCAGGCGCGTGCCGAGACCGCCGCAAAACAATACTACTTTCATGACGGTCGTCCTGCAGGTCCTGCTGCAAGCCGCCGCCAACCGATACCTTCGTAGTGCTTGAATTCCGTTTGATCGAGAACACGCCGCCCATCGACGACCAGCGGATCGAGCCCCAGCTTTGCCAGCTCGTCGGCAATATGCTCGAATTGTTTCCACCGGGTTACCAGCATTACCACCTGCGCTTGCCTGAGCGCATCGGCCAACGACTGTGCGAGCCGCACGCCCGCAAGTCCCGCGTGATTTTCAGGGCGCGCGATCGGGTCGTACGCGGTTATGTCCGCCCCCGCACTGCGCAGCAAGGAAATAATCGGAAACGCGGGTGACTCGCGGAGGTCGTCGGTATCGGGCTTGAACGCCAGTCCCAGAATCGTCGTCTTGACGCCGCGCAGGTCGGGAATATGCTTCGTTACCAGGCGCACCATTTCCTCGGGTTGGTTGCGGTTTATATCCAGCACCGCACGCAGCATGGGGGTTTGGATGCCCAGGTCCGCGCCCTGCGCGACCAGTGCAGTCACATCCTTGGGGAGACAACTGCCGCCGAAGCCGCAACCTGCTTCGAGAAAGCTGCTGAGCGAGGCCCTCACCGGTTCCCGATTCTCGACGTACGAAGTCAAATAGAGCGATTGATGCACGCCGCGCATCACATCGAGGGCATCGATGTCGCCGACCGCCGAGCACAGCCGCGCTATCTCGTTGCTGAAGGAGATCATCGTAGCGAGCAGGGAATTGGAGGCGTACTTGATCATCTCGGCGGTACTGCAATTGGTGCGAATCGTCGGCGTCCTGTCGAAACTTGCGTACACGCTTTGCAACACGTCCTGCGAACGCCGGTCGATCCCGCCGATCACGATCCTGTCGGGCGTCATGAAATCCTCGATCGCGCGCCCCTCGGTCAGGAATTCCGGATTCATACCCAGGCCAAAATCGCGGCCCGCCACTTTTCCGGAAGCTTTTTCCGCGCTCTGACGCACGACCCCGTCCGTAGTGCCGGGAATTACCGTGCTCTTTACCACGAGCGTGTGATAGCTCTTTTTGTCGCGCAGGGCACGGCCGATCTCGGCCGCTGCCTGTTCGACGAAGCGCAGATCGATGTGTCCGTCTATCGCCGGCGTGCCGACCGCAATGAAAGTAATGTCGGACCCGGCTACCGCGGCCGGCAGATCCATGGTCGCCGACAAACGCACGCCCACGTTGCGCTTCAGCAACTCGGGCAAACCCAACTCGTGGATCGGCGCTTGCCCGGAATTTATGGAATCCACCTTGCGCTTGTCGATATCCACGCAGACAACATTGTGACCGCGATCGGCCAGACAAGCGCCAGAGACCAAACCCACATAACCCGTGCCGATAATTGAAATGTTCATTACGCCGCTTCCGCCACTTGATTGTGGAAATACCAGATAAGGGAGCGCCGGATGCCTTCATCCACAAACACTTTTGGGTCGTAGCCCAGCTGCAATCGCGCCTTGTCGATGATCGGGCAACGCCGGTTCGGATTGTCGATCAAGTAGTCGGCTTCTTTGGCCTGGCCCAATACGACCTTGCCGCGATAGCCGAATAACTCCTGGGCGGTACTTACAACCGTGGCCGCCAATTGCGCCACGGAGATTTCCGGCCGATCGATGCCGATGTTGTAGGCTTCGCCGTTGCCGCCGCGCACCAACACTTTGTAGTAGCCGGTGATTGCATCTGTCGCGTAACAAAAGGTTCGTTTGGGACTGCCGTCAGAGAACATCACGATATCGCGCCCAGCCAATACGTTGCTGGCGAAATCAGGCAGCACGCGCCCGTCGGTGATTTTGAGTCCGGGTCCGTAGTTGTTGAACGGTCTGGCGATCCGTGCGGGTATGCCCTCCTGCTTTGCGAACGTCACGCACAAAGTTTCACCGAAGCGTTTCGACTCGTCATAACAGGCGCGCGGCCCGGTGCAGGAGACGTTGCCGCGATAAGTTTCCGGCGTGGGAATGGCGCTGGCGACGGGATCGCCGTAGATTTCGCTCGACGAATAGAACAGGAACCCCTGCAGCGGGCGGCCCGCGTTGCGTTCGGCAACGGCGTAATCGAACAGATTTCGAATGCCGTTGATGTTGGCATCGATGCACTTGAGCGGCTGCGCGCGGTAGTACATGGGCGACGCAATGCCGGCAGCATGAATGATGTAATCGAAATGCGGCATGTCCTTGGGCAAGGGCAGAATCATGTCTTGCCGCACCAAAGTGAGGTTGGGCGATTTGCGCAGAGCCTCGAGCCATGCCGGCACGCCACGCATATAGTTGTCGAAAACGGTGATGTCGATCTTGCCGCCCGTCGAATGCGAGCGATTCCAGTGCAACGCGCTTTGCACCAGGTAGTAGCCCAGAAAACCTCCGCCGCCGGTGATGAGCAAGCGCCCCCCGGACATGCGGCCGAACTCTTCCGCCAAGTCCTGGCAAACGGAATCCAGGTCCTCGTCTAGGAGATCCTGAAGGGGAATCGGTTTCTTGTGTAGCCGCATGAGGGTTTCCGGGAAATTGGCTTATCAGGCGCAATTATCGCATTTACGCCCTGGCCAAAGGCGCCAAAATGCGTGCACATATGCACAGACCATCGCGCGGGTTCCCGCTCGCTCGACAGAAATCACACCCTCAGCTTGCGCGCGTGAAATGCCTCGGCATAGCGACTGGGGGCGTTGCACTCCATGCCGCGCAAGCGCATGTGCCCTTTGAACAGGTCGGGGTCGAACCACGTCCGCGAGTGCTGCGAAGGGAAGGAGTCCATCAGGGTGCTCACCTTGAGGTCCATGTTGGCCCTGGCGAGCGGGACATAGACGTTAGGCTGCCCCAGATCACCCTCGAATTTCGCGATCTCGTATTCAAGAATCGCATGATCGCGAAAGGTGTTCCAGGTCAGTTCGGCGATCACGCGATGATCCTGATGGCGATCTTGCAAGAAGTGGGTGAAGATCAGATCCGGATTCACCTGAGCCTTGATCGTCTCGAATGCGTCTTTGATGTCCGAGGTGCAGGACGGAAAATAGCTGCCGCGAAACCGGTGCACGTTCACGCTGTAGCCCGCCCCTCCGAGCAGCCTTGCTGCCGCGGACCTGGTTTCGGCTGTGCGATCCTCGGTTCCCGAAAAGACCGTCCACACAACGTGCAACGCCGGATACCGTTGCCGCAGTTCCAGCAGGGCGCCTGCGCATCCGATCTCTATGTCATCGCAATGCGCGCCCAGGCAGAGAACGGTGGCGTTGGATTTGAAATCCGGATTGAACCCCAACATTGACATGCTTGTCCGCTTTGTTTTGCCGGCCGCGATCGACCCACCCCGACGACCATATCGGCCCGCGATAGGCTGGGCAACCGGGCGGGCGCCGCGGAAATCATACACCGGGCGATGAGAGATCGGTTCATCCGGACTTCCGCCGGACATGGAAGGGCGCCGAGACGGTGTTTTGGACCCCGGCGGCGCCCGGTTCAACGATCCGGCGCCGCCGCGAATTCCGGGATGAAGTTCTCAAGAATCTGTGCAATCATTCACCATGCTCGTTCGGCCGGCTCGAGAGGGTATAGCCTTGTCGTGTCCAGTTGAATGTCCTCGCATATGGATGACGAGTCAGGAGCGTGTCCGTGAACCCCGATGAGCTTCAGGAACTGGTACTCCGCGCAATCCGGAACATCAACATGGCGCGCAAGCCGGCGGCGCAGCTCGAAGTTTCGCCGACCGCGCGGCTGTTCGGCGCCGGAAGCCCCCTCGACTCGCTGGGGCTGGTGTCGCTGCTCATCGACATCGAAGAGGCGCTCCAGGACCGGGGCCTGAACGTCACGCTCAGCGACGCGCGCGCGATGTCGCAGGCCCGGAGCCCGTTTCGCAGCGTCGACGCCCTGGTGGCCTACATCCAGGAAAGCCTCCACGCGACCCAGTGACGACTTCCCGGCATCTTCTGATCACCGGGGCCAGCCGGGGCATCGGCGCGCACCTGGTCGAACACTACCTCGGGCAGGGCGACCTGGTCACCGGCTGCGCGCGCGGTCCGGCCGTGGTGACTCACGAACGCTACACGCACCTGCAGGTCGACGTGACGGACGAGGCGGCGGTGCGAGCCAGGTTCTTCGAGATCCGCCAGCGGTTCGGCCGGCTGGACGTGCTCATCAACAACGCCGGCATCGCGAGCATGAACCCGGTCGCGCTGACGCCGTTCGACACGGCGCGCCAGATCATGGCCACCAATTTCCTGGGCACCTTCGCGTTCACTCACGCGGCCCTGCGGCTGCTGCGCTCTTCGCAGGCAGGGCGCATTGTCAACTTCACCACCGTCGCCGTGCCGATGCGACTCGAGGGCGAAGCTATTTACGCCGCCTCGAAGAGTGCCGTCGAGACGTTCACGCGGATCGTGGCCCGCGAGGCTGCGCCCTTCGGGATCACGTGCAACGCGGTAGGTCCGAGTCCCATCAAGACGCAGCTGACCGGAAACGTCGGCGCCGAGAAGATCGAGAAGCTGCTGGCGCGCCAGGCGATCCCGCGCTGGGCCGAGTCTAGCGACGTGGCCAACGTGATCGACTTCTTCCTCAGGCCCGAGAGCGCCATGATCACCGGACAAATCGTCTATCTCGGAGGTGCAGGCTGATGATCGAGTTCCTGATCGAGAAGATGGAAGCGCATCGCGGCGAGATGGCGCTGGCGATGCCGTCGGGTTCGTGTTCGTACGGCGATCTGCTGACCCGGGTGCTCGACTGGCGGGAACGCCTTGCCGCGCTGCCGCCGGGACGCGTCGTGAGCCTCGAGGGTGACTACGGCCCCGAGTCGATCGCGGCGTTCCTCGCGGCAACGTGGACGCACCACATCATCGTGCCGCTGTCTCCGGATTCGCGCGCACACCACGAAACCTGTCTCGAGGTGGCCGCGGTCGAGTACCGGATCAGGCCCGGTGAGTCGTCCGGCGGCGGCACGTTGGAAGCCACCGGCCGGACCGCGAGCCACTCGCTGTACGATGCGCTGCGCAGCGACGGCAACCCCGGGCTGGTGCTCTTCTCGTCGGGCTCGACCGGCACGCCCAAGGCGGCGCTGCACGACCTCGCGCGCCTGCTTGCCAAGTACCGCGTGCCGCGGCAGCGGTTCCGGACGCTGGTGTTCCTGCTGCTCGATCACATCGGGGGCGTCAACACGCTCTTCTATACGCTGTCGAACGGCGGAGCGGTGGTGCTTTCGGCGGACCGGTCGCCGGCCGCCGTCTGCGAGGCGATCGAGACGCACCGCGTCGAGCTGCTGCCGACGTCGCCGACGTTTCTCAACCTGCTCCTGCTCTCGGGTGAACTGCCCAGGCGCGACCTGAGTTCATTGCGCCTCATCACTTACGGCACGGAGCCGATGCCGGCGAGCACGCTGGAGCTCGCCTGCAAGACGCTGCCGAGCGCCCGATTCCTCCAGACCTACGGCCTCACCGAGCTCGGCATCATGCGCTCGCAGTCCCGCGACTCGAACTCGCTGTGGGTGCGCATCGGCGGCGAAGACTTCGAGTGGAAAGTGGTGGAGGGCCGGTTGTGGATTCTCGCGAAGTCGGCGATGCTCGGCTACCTGAATGCGCCGAGCCCGTTCGACGCCGAGGGCTACTTCGACACCAGCGATCTCGTCGAGGTCGACGGCGAATGGATCCGGTTCCTCGGCCGCAAGAGCGACGTCATCAACGTCGGCGGGAACAAGGTGCACCCCGCCGAGGTCGAGAGTACGCTGCTGCAGATGGAGGGGGTCGCCGACGCGGTCGTGCGGGGCCAGCCGCACCCGCTGACCGGCCAGATAGTCCTGGCGACGGTCCAGCTGACCACGGCGGAAACGGCCGAGCAGTTCAAGCTGCGCATGCGCCAGTTCTGCGCCGATCGCCTTGCGTCCTACAAGGTTCCGGCGCGCGTGCAGATCACGACCAAGCCCGTTTATTCGGCGCGGTTCAAGCGGGTGCGCAGGAGCGATGCGGCGTCGATTCACGACCCGAACACCTGAGCGAAGCAGCCGATGAGCGAGGGGAGGAATCCGGTCGTGGCTGCCGTCAAGTCGGTCATCAACGCCCTCGCCCTCGCGCTCGTTTCGCCGGCTGCGCTAACCTGTTGGGTCGAAGAGCGGATCGCTCCGTACGCCGAAGGCGTATTCGGGTTCTGGACGCACATCTTCGCGATCCTGCCGGGCGCGCCGGGCCTGTTCCTTCGCCGCGCGTTCTATCGGCTCACGCTGAGGCGGTGCGCGATCGAGTTCTTCATCGGTTTTGGCGCCTTGTTCTTCCACCGCCAGGTGCTCGTCGAGGAGGGGGTCTATATCGGCCCGTACGCAGTGGTCGGCTGCGCTCGCCTGCGCAGAGGCTGCCTCATCGGCACCCGTGCGAATCTGCTGAGCGGGTCGGCGCAGCACGAAATGCGGGACGATGGCAGGTGGGCGGCGTCGGAACGTTCCCGGTTCGTCGAGATCGAGATCGGCGAGCACGCGTGGATTGGCGAGGCAGCCACGGTCATGGCCGATGTTGGCGCCGGTTCGGTCGTCGCGGCCGGTTCGGTCGTGTCGGCGGCGGTTCCGGTCGCCGTCGTAGTGGCCGGAAATCCAGCGCGGTTCGTTCGCTCGGTCGCAGGCGATCAGCTCAGGAGCGTGGCGCCACTTGCCGGCCCGGTGCCGCTCGCGGCGGAGGGCTACGTCCCCTTCATCGACTGGCTCAAGTGCCTGGGGATGCTGGTGATCGTGTACGGCCACGTCGCGGGATGGGCGCCGCTGGCGACCATGCCGCCCATCCTGTCCAAGCAGTTCGGTGTCGCGCTGTTCATGTTCATCATCGGTTACTCGCTGTCGCGCGAAACGCGGAGCCGCTGGCGCGTGGCGTTCAACAGGCTGTTCGAGATCTACCTGTTCGGTTTGGCGCTCGCGCTGATCCTGAGCGTGACGACTTATCTCTCGATCGGGCGCCTGCAGATAAGCAACTACGCGCCGTTCCTCGGGGGCGCAAATGTCATCTTCAACTTCTTCCCGGCGAATCCCACCACCTGGTATCTGGGCACGTATCTCCACGTCATCCTGCTGTGGGCCGCCTTCGGTTACCGCCTTCGTGTCACGACCGCGATTCTCCTCGGCTCGCTGCTCATCGAGATCACGGTCCGGGCGCTGCTCATCGAGACGGCCGGCCGGTTCGTGGCCTACATGCTGCTGACAAACTGGTCGACGCCGCTGTTGCTCGGTGCCTGGTACGGCCAGCGTTCCGGCGCAGCCGGTCCCCAGCGTTCGATTGGAGCCTGGCCCGCCGTGCTCGGCCTGACGGGCGGACTTGTCCTATGGGCTGCGGTGGCGGCGCACCTGCCGTTTACGCCCGAGTTTCCGTTCATGAAGCTCGCCGTCGGAGATCCGTTCGTCGGATCGCTGGTGGTATCGGCGCTGATATCGGCGTTGTACGCCGGCGTCACCTGGCTGACCTTCCAGGCCGTGCTTAAGCTGCCGGCCCCGGCACCCGTGCGCTTCGTGGCACGCAACACCCTAATCATCTTCCTGGCCCACATGCCGCTGTACTACGTGATGGAGCCTGCACTGGCCGGCTGGATAGACAGCCGCCTGCTCCGCAGCGTGCTCTACGCGGTTGCGTCCGTGATCGGGCTCGGATTGCTGTCGGAAGGGCTGCACCGGCTCGTCAAGCCCCGCGAACTACGCGACAGGTTCATCGGCCGCGAACGGCCGGCCGAATCGACGAGATCCCCATTGGGGTGAGTCAATCGGAAATTCGCTCCGTCCTTCGCCGGCGCCCTCTGCCGCTTGCGCAGATTCCGCAGACGAGCCCATCAATTGGACGATACCGTGTAGCTCGTGAGTCCGAGATTGGCGCTGTTGCCGCCGGGTCGAATGAAGAACCCGATGCCGGGCTGTCCGGTGGCAATGGTCGAATCGGTGGCCTGGCCCATCAGCACTGCGTTGATGTAGAGGCTGATGAGGTTGCCGACGATGGTCGCCTTGATGACGTCGCCGCTCACCAAGTCCCTGAAGAGACCCCCGGCACCGCCTGTAATGGTCATTGGCGTAACGTCGCCGAGTGCGCCGTTCCACTTGACGACACTCACGTCGCCGACGTAGTTGAAAGTGCACTCATAACCGCGTGCGTTGTTGGCATCGTCGGAGAATCGCAGCAGCAGTTCAACATTGTGCGTAATACCACGCACGAGGTTGGGCGATCGAAACACAACCGCTTCTGCCTGTTGATCGGGGCCGAACCCGGACAACAGAGCGTACGAATCGTCGTATGTGTCGTTTGCTCCGTTTGTGCCGAAGGCGATTCCGTTGGCCGTGCTGACATTGGTCCAAACGTTGCTTGCGCGATGCCAGACTCCGCCCTCGGAAATGGGGTTTTCCGTCAGGTCG